>NZ_JBFUBG010000160.1:0-7229 GCF_056405875.1 Rhizobium sp. P1_E6
ACAGACAGCCACAAAAGCCGTCGACAAATCCCGCTCCAAACTTCCGTCCAGAGCAACAAACCAGCAATCCGCCAATTCGCTTGATTTCTTTAGAACGAAAGACTTCGTCGCCAGCAGCGCCGCCGCCCTCGTTCAGTGAGTGGGCTTATAATCCCACACCCTCGAAACAGTCAACACATCCAATCCAACTTTTTTGACATTTTTGTAACAGGTTGATTTTGCTTGCAGTTTTATCGCCTCCCGTTGGAAGGGGAGGTTTCGCGGTCAAAATCACCCTATTTCGATCGATTTTTCCGATTCCGACCGATCAGCGTGGGCCTTGGCGTGCATCCTTTATATGGGAGGCACGCGCCCGATTTCCAGGAAGCTTGCCTCGACCGTTCCAATCGGTAGTTTGACAAGGATATATCCATGCCCTTGCGGAGCTCAGAATGCTTGTCCTCGACGAAGACCAGACGCGGTCTGCCCTACCCTGGGCGCAGCTTATCGATGCGATCGAGGCTATGTTCCGAAGCGATTGCGTCGCGCCCGTCCGCCATCATCATGACATGGAGGTTCCGGGAGAGGAGAGTGCAACCCTGCTGCTGATGCCGGCGTGGCTTCCCGGAGAGTATGCGGGGATCAAGATGGTTTCGGTCTTTCCAGGCAACATGCGCCGAAGCCTGCCGGCGATTTTCGGAAGCTACCTGCTTTCCTCTGCCGCATCAGGACAGATGTTGGCCGTCATAGAGGGCGGAGAACTGACGGCGCGGCGGACTGCGGCAACTTCGGCTTTGGCTTCACGCTATCTGTCCCGGCCGGATGCCGAGGAGATGCTAGTCTGCGGTACCGGTCGGCTTTCGCTCAATCTCATGCAGGCACATGGAACAGTCCGGCCGATCCAGCGCTACAGTATCTGGGGACGCAATAGCGAGGCGGCGGAGAAGGTTGCCGAGGAAGCGCGGGCACTTGGGCTGCAGGCCGAAGCTGTAAGCAACGTTGAGGCGGCGGCGAGAACGGCCGATATTATTTCCTGTGCGACACTCTCCAGCGAGCCGCTTGTTCGGGGCGAGTGGCTAAAGCCCGGCGCTCATCTCGATCTGGTCGGCGCTTTCAAGCCCAGCATGCGTGAAAGCGACGATGCGGCCGTCCTGCGCTCCGCCGTCTATGTCGATACAAGAGCGGGCGCGCTGAGCGAAGGCGGCGACATCGTCCAGCCTTTGAAAACCGGGCTGCTGAAAGAAAGCGACATACGCGGCGAGCTGGCAGAGCTGATATCGGGTGCCTGTGACGGGCGGAAAGATGCGCAAGAAATCACGCTCTTCAAATCCGTCGGCGCAGCGCTTGAGGATTTGGCCGCCGCCATTCTCGCCTATGAAATGGTCACGAGCGGAAAGTGAAGAACCTGCCTTCCTTGCCGGAGCTTCCGGTTTCGCATGTGCTGYCCGATATCAGTGCGGCGCTTGGCAAAGAGAAACGTGCCGTGCTTTCAGCGCCACCTGGCGCCGGCAAGACGACGCTCGTGCCGCTGCACCTGCTTGGCCAACCCTGGCGCGATGACGGGAAGATCATCCTGCTGGAGCCGCGCCGGCTGGCGGCCCGTGCCGCGGCGAGCCGCATGGCGTCCTTGCTTGGCGAGCAGGTGGGCGAAACTGTCGGTTACCGCATGCGCCTCGACAACCGGATATCGGCCAAGACACGGATAGAGGTTGTTACCGAGGGCGTCTTTGCCCGCATGATCCTCGATGATCCCGAACTTTCCGGTATCTCGACCGTCATCTTTGATGAGTTTCACGAGCGATCGCTGGATGCCGATTTCGGCCTTGCGCTGGCGATTGACGTTCAATCGGCGCTTCGCGAGGATTTGCGTATCCTTGTCATGTCGGCCACGCTCGATGTCGAACGGGTCGCTGCGCTACTCGATCATCCGCCCGTTATTGAAAGCACGGGACGAAGCTTTCCGATCGATATCCGCTATCAGGACCGGGCGGGTGGCGAGCGTATCGAAGACGTAATGGTTCGGGCGATCGCCGATTTTCATGCGAGCGAATCCGGATCGATTCTCGCTTTCCTTCCCGGCCAGGCGGAAATCACCCGGACGGTGGAGCGACTTCAAGGACGATTCGGCTCAGAGACGCTGATTGCGCCGCTCTACGGCAATCTCAGCCAGAAAGAGCAGGACGCGGCGATCCGCCCCGCGGCACCAGGCACACGTAAAATCGTGCTTGCGACCTCGATTGCCGAAACCTCGATCACCATCGACGGCGTACGGATCGTCATCGACAGCGGGCTGCAGCGATTGCCGGTTTTCGAGGCATCGACGGGCATCACGCGGCTGGAGACCGTTCGGGTGTCGCGCGCTTCGGCCGATCAGCGTGCCGGCCGCGCTGGACGAACGGAGCCAGGCATCGCCATCCGCCTGTGGCATCAGGGCCAGACGGCGGCACTTCCGGCCTTCACGCCGCCCCAGATTCTTTCGAGCGATCTTTCCGGTCTCGTGCTCGATCTTGCCGATTGGGGCGTTCAGGACACCAAATCGCTCGCCTTCGTCGATCAGCCGCCGGAGACAACGATCAGGGAAGCGCGAGCATTGTTGGTGCAGCTTGGGGCGCTGGACAGGGACAGCGCATTGACGGCGCGGGGAAAGGTGATGCGCGACCTCGCCCTGCCGCCGCGGCTCGCGGCCATGGTGGTCTCGGCTGGCGAAGCAGGACATGCGAAGGATGCGGCGCTGATATCTGTGCTGCTGACGGAGCAGGGGCTTGGCGGCACCAGCATTGATCTTGAAGAGCGGCTCAGGCGCTTCAAGAGCGAGAAAGGCGAAAGGGCCGAGGCTTCGCGGCGGCTGGCGGGGCGGCTGGCGGAAGGGCTCAATTCCATTTCGAGTACTGAACCTGCGCTCGCGGGACGGCTTCTGCTGCATGCTTTCCCGGATCGAGCAGCACTTCAGCGCGGTGGGCGGGGGCGCTATGTCATGGCGAACGGCCGGGGCGCCGAGCTTGCGGAAACCGAACGGTTGGCAGGCAGCCAGATGCTTGTGATCGCCGATCTGACTGGCCGGGCGGCACGGGGAAGAATTCTGGCAGCGGCGGAAATCTCCCGCGCCGACATCGAAGCCGAACTACCGGGCGAAATCCGGACGGACGACCAGACCTTCTTCGACAGACAGAGCCGGCAGGTGCGTGCACGGCGCGCGACAAGGTTCGGCGCCGTTGTTTTCGAGGAAGCTCCGCTTCCGCGTCCCTCAGGCGAGGCGGTGGTGCGGGCGCTCGCAGACGGCTTGCGGGAGCTGGGGCTCGATCAGCTTCCCTTTTCCAAGGAGGCGCTGCAGTTGCGGGAGCGAATCGGCTTCCTGCACCGAACGATCGGAGAACCGTGGTCCGATATGAGCGATGAGGCGCTCCTCAATCGCATGGAAGACTGGTTCATCCCTTTCCAGTCAGACGCGCGGGGGCTTTCGGATATTTCCGCCTCCGGCCTCTCCAACGGGCTAATGGCACTCGTTCCACACGATCTGCAGCGCGATCTCGCACGCTTCGCACCGACGCACTTCGAGGCACCAACAGGTCAACGCCACCCGATCCAGTATGATGGCGAAGAACCGACGCTGACGATCCGTGTGCAGGAGCTCTTCGGCCTCAAGCAGCATCCGGTGGTCGCCGGCGGGCGATTGCCCCTGGTGCTGGAGCTTACCTCGCCGGCTCACAGGCCGATCCAGACGACCCGGGACCTGCCGGGTTTCTGGGCGGGCTCATGGAAGGATGTACGCGCGGACATGCGCGGACGTTATCCCCGGCATCCCTGGCCGGAAAAACCTGATGAGGCGGCGCCGACGACAAGGGCAAAGCCCCGTGGTACATAATCCGCCGGCCTTAGCGCGCCATGCGTCCATTTGGGCACACCAAGGACGTTCCAACCCTTCGAATCTATGCATCGGGATTCCGAAAATTGATCCCGATTATCGGGCCGATGCTGTAGGAGTGTGGCGTGATTGAAAAGACCGAAGTCCAGACACAAGAAGACAGGCTGAGCAGCCGGCGGCTGCGTTTGCAGACTTTGGTGCGGTTGCGATGGCTGGCGGTCATCGGCCAGGCCGTAACGGTCTTCATCGTCGCTTTTCTCTTGAAGTTCCCTCTGCCCTTGGTCGCGAGTTGCTCCCTTATTGCCGCACTCGCCTGGGTGAATTTCTATCTGACGCTCCGTTACCCACCGACGCACCGGCTGGAGCCGCCCGCCGCTTTCGCGCTCCTTGGTTTCGATCTGTTGCAGCTGTGTGCGCTGCTTTTCATTACCGGCGGCCTCGCCAATCCGTTCGCGGCACTGGTCTGCGTTCCCGTCATCATTTCCTTCGCTTCGCAGCCGATCCGATACAGTACGGCATTGATCGGCTTTGCGATGGTCTGCATCACGGTACTGGCCTTCTCTCCCTTTCCGCTGCCCTGGTTCGACGGGGTGGAAATCAATGTCCACAACGTTATGCAGTTCGGCGTGTGGTGCTCGATCGCTTCGACCATGGCCTTTGCCGCCTTCTATGCCTACCGGGTTTCGATGGAAGCGAGCCAGCTCGCGGATGCGCTTGCGGCGACCGAACTGGTGCTGCTGCGGGAAAAGCATCTCTCGCAGCTCGATGGGCTGGCGGCTGCCGCAGCCCACGAGCTCGGCACGCCACTTGCTACGATCAGCGTCGTCGCCAAGGAAATGGAGCGCGAACTTAAGGACGACGACCGGTTCCGAGAGGATGTGCAGCTTCTGCGCAGCCAGAGCGAGCGCTGTCGCGACATTCTTCGCCGGCTGACGACATTGTCTGCGGAGGGCGAAGCGCATATGCGCCGGCTGCCCCTCTCTTCGATGATGGAGGAAATCGTCGCACCGCATCGCGAATTCGGTATTAATCTGGAACTCGTGGAGAAGAGCCCGCGTAAGGGCGAACCAGTCACAGACCGCAACGCCGGCATCATGTACGGGCTCGGCAACCTGATCGAGAACGCCGTCGACTATGCGCGGGAGAAGGTGACGGTCACGGTCGAGCACGATCACGAAAAGGTGCTCATCATCATCGAGGATGACGGCAACGGCTATGCGGCCGATATTCTGACGCGGATTGGCGAACCCTACGTTACCAAACGGCAGAAAGAAGATACCGCTGGAGGCCTGGGACTAGGGCTTTTCATTGCCAAAACGCTGCTGGAGCGCTCCGGAGCATCGCTGGTTTTTGAAAATCGTGATCCGGAAAACGCGGGTGCCCGCATCCGGATCGAATGGCCGCGGGTGTTGATCGACGCAAATTCGACAAAATGACTTTGTCGGCATAAACAGGATATAAGCGGTTGACGCATTTCGGACGCTCAACCGCCGGGACCGTAGCGATGACAGATCAGAATCACGAGATTTCCGCCGGCTCCAACGAGGAGCATATCGGGCCCGACCCGAGCCTGCTTATCGTCGATGACGACGGCCCCTTCCTGCGTCGCCTGGCACGGGCGATGGAGGCACGCGGCTTTCATGTGGAAACGGCCGAATCGGTAGCGGAAGGCGTGGCGAAATCGAGAGGCCGGCCACCGAAATATGCCGTGGTCGACTTGCGGCTCGGCGACGGCAACGGCCTCGACGTTATCGAGGCTATCCGCCAGCGCCGCGACGACACGCGAATCATCGTGCTAACGGGTTACGGCAATATCGCCACGGCGGTGACGGCGGTGAAGCTCGGGGCTGTGGATTACCTGGCAAAACCCGCCGACGCTGACGATGTGTTTGCCGCGCTCACGCAGCGACCGGGCGAAAAGGCAGAACTGCCGGAAAACCCCATGTCGGCGGACCGGGTGCGGTGGGAACACATCCAGCGTGTCTATGAAATGTGCGAGCGCAATGTGTCGGAAACGGCGCGCCGGCTCAATATGCACCGCCGCACACTGCAGCGCATCCTCGCCAAACGCGCGCCGAAATAACTAGACATCATCCAGGTTGAACGGCTTGCCGTTTGCCCACTCGGCCATCATCAGCCGCTGTGCGGCAGCGCGCGAAAAGTTGAGCGTGACGGCTTTGCGCGTAGCTGGCGGCAGGCGGTGTTCCGGCGCATCGCGCAGCATATGTGCGCCGTAACCATCTGAAAGAAAAAGGCCGCACTCTTCCGGGAAGATATCGACAGGCACATCCTTGTGTGTCGCAAAGAACAGACGGTCGCAATGCAGGCGGTAATCCGGCCATTTGCGATCGACCCTAAAGTCCTCGATCGACGTCTTGATCTCGATGATCCAGACCTCTCCCTTTTCTGAAATCGTGATCAGATCGGCGCGGCGGCCGCTTGCCAGCGGCAGTTCCGGCAACACCGCAAGGCGCATATCGTGGAGCAAAACCTGCATGCCACGGCGCACCATCATGGCCCTGTCCGATTGCCGGCCATCGATTAACGGATTGTTATTGTAAACGCTCAAAATCGTCATGGATAACCGTCAAGTGGGGTTGGCCGTTGTTGCAAAAAAGCCATGCGCTTTTAATTTGCGTCGCAGATGGATTTTGTCGCACCGCAGCAGCCTTGCAAAGGCAAAGTTAATCGAAAATAAACCATAAATAACGATGGTCGAAAGACTGTCCCCTCCTTGCCCCAAAACCTTCACGAGTCATCCATGCGCATCCGCAATGCATTCCCTGTATTTGGCCTGCTGGCGACCCTGGCACTGGCCGGCTGCTCCACGACGTCCGAATCCGCGTCCGTCGACAGCGCAGGTCCGACCGTTCAGACGGCACAAATCTTCAATGACGCCTATGGCTTAACGTCGGATGCCGGATACTCCCTGCCGGCAATCCCGATTGACCGCGTCAAGCCGGAATTCCGCCGCCAAATCGTCGGCTACCAGAGCGACGAGCGTCCCGGTACGATCATCGTCAATACGCGCGAGCGTCACCTCTATTATATCCTCCCCAACGACAAGGCCGTCCGCTACGGCATCGGAGTCGGCAAGCAGGGCTTCGCATGGTCCGGCACGGCCTATGTCGCCTGGAAGCAGGAATGGCCAAACTGGCATCCACCCAAGGAAATGGCCGTCCKTCGTCCCGAAATTGCCAAGTATGTCGAAGACGGCATGGGTCCAGGCCTCACCAACCCGCTCGGCGCACGTGCCATGTACCTCTTCAATGAAGAGGGCAAGGACACGCTCTTCCGCCTGCACGGCACTCCGGAATGGGCCTCGATCGGAACTGCCGCTTCGTCGGGCTGCATCCGCCTGATGAACCAGGACGTGATCGATCTCTAC
>NZ_JBFUBG010000161.1:0-7222 GCF_056405875.1 Rhizobium sp. P1_E6
GGCTACCGCAGCACAGGTCTCGGCATAGGCAGTCTCATTCGGCAGGTCGTATTCGCGGGTGAAGCCTTCGTTGGAAGCCGAGGGACCGAGGCCGCCGGTGATATAGAGCTGGCGTCCCACCAGATTGTCGAACAGCCGGTCGCAGGCGCTCTTCAGGCTCTCGTCGTCATTCTCGAAGGCCAGATCGGCCATCGCCGAGAACAGATACATGGCGCGCACGGCATGACCTACGACCTGCGTTTGTTCACGAATCGGCATGTGTGCCTGGCTGTAGGCATAGGTCTGGAAGACGTAGCTGGCCGGATCGTCGCCGCGCTTGCGCGCCTCTTCGTCATAATAGGAGGGCATCTGGCCCCGCTCGTCGACGAAATAGGTAGCGAGCTTCAGGTGACGGGGATCCCTCGTCACCCGGTAGAGCTTGACCAGAGCCAGTTCGATTTCCTCATGGGCGTYGTAGCCACGCAACTTGCCCGGTTCGCTGCCGAAGGTGTCGATGATATGATCGACAGCGCGGATCATCACGTCGAGGAAACGGCGCTTGCCCGTCGCTTCGAAATAGGCGACGGCGCCTTCCAGAAGATGGCCCATCGAGTACATTTCGTGCAGGTCGCGCAGATTGGTCCAGCGCTTTTCCGGTTCGCGGCGGATGAACCAGCTGTTGAGATAGCCGTCGTCCATCTGGCCATGTTCGAGTTTCTCGACGATCGCGTCGATCTTTGCCTCGATGTCAGGGTTCGGATTATTCTTCAGCGTATAGCTTGCTGCCTCGATCCATTTGCCGAAATCGGAATCGAAGAAATGCTGCATAGACAGGCCGCTCGGCTGGATCGGCCGAGCCAGCGGCCCGGCCGGCTTGTCGAAATCAAGCACTTCGAGAAAGCCTTCCTCGTCGAGCCGCATGTGCTGCGTCGGGATGGTCACGTTGCGGACGGTCTCAGTCCAGCTCCTCCAGAAGCCGCCGTTGAAGATGACGCGCGTATGGTCGGCCGGCACGTAACGGTCGATCGGGGATCGTGATTGGGATTTCTGGGCGATGGGCATGGGAACTCCTTGAGCGGGCGGGCCGCGTCTCATTTCACGGCRCCGGCCGTCAGGCCGCGCACATAATAGCGTTGAAGAAGAAGGAAGAGGATGATGCAGGGGATCATGGTGACCACGATGCCGGCCTGCAGCGCGCCCCAGTCGATGATGCCGTAGAGGCCGGAGGACACGTTCACCAGCATGATCGGCAATGTGAACTTGTTCTGGTCCGACAGGAAGATAAGCGCGGCCAGGAACTCGTTCCACGAATTGAGGAAGGCAAACATCGCCACCGTTGCCACGCCGGGCAGCGCAATCGGCAGCATGATGCGGCGCAAAATCGTCGCCTGCGATGCCCCGTCGATGCGCGCAGCCTCGATCAGCGCCTTCGGCACGGCGTCAAAGGCATTGCGCATCATGAAGACGGAGAACGGCAGCTGGAAGGTGACGTAAATCAGCACCAGGCCGAACAGGTTGTTCTGCAGCCCGAGCAGTTTCAGGATCAGGAACAGCGGCGTCAGGATCGACTGGAACGGGATCATCATCGTCGCCATGATCAGCACGAAGAGGATCGACTGGCCCGGAAACCTGAACTTGGAGAAGCCGTAGCCGGCAGGCACGGAGACGATAATGGTCAGCAGGACAGTGCCGATCGCGATCATCACCGAATTGGCAGCATAGACATACCAGCCGGCGCCCACATTTTCGAGCCGCCGGTAGTTCTCCAGCGAGAAGGTCTTGGAAAACAGTGCGGCCGGGTTGGCAAGTGCTTCGGCCGCCGGCTTGAAGGAATTGGCGAGCGACCAGACGATCGGCATGATGAAGAAGATCGCAAGCAGGATCGATGCGAGCAGGAAGAGCAGATAGCCCGTCTGGCCACCGCGCGGATTGCTGTTTGTACTGGATTGCGTCGAGGTCATTAGCCTTCCTCCGGGCGCTCGCGCAACAGCACGAATTGAATGGCGCTGATGGCGACCAGCACGATCAGCAGCGCAAAGGAGAGCGCTGAGCCGTAGCCAAGCCGATAGGACGAGAAGGACGCCAGGTAGATCGAGAATACCGCCGAGATCGTGCTGTTTTCCGGCCCGCCCTGGGTGATGATGAAGAACTGGTCGAAGGCGAGCATGGAGGAGGTGACGTTGAGCACCAGCGCCAGTACCAGCGAATTGCGCATCAGCGGCAGGGTTATGCGGCGAAAGCGGCTGAAGACGCTGGCGCCATCGATCTTGGCGGCCTCGATGACATCGTTGGAGATGCCCTGCAGGCCGGTCAGCAGAATGACCATGGTAAAGCCGGCGGTCTTCCAGACGACCATGAGGATGATCACGGCCATCGCCGGCCAGAAGCTTTCGAGTGGGCGCGGAGCCGAGCTGATCAGGCCGATTCCGCGCAGTACCTGCGCGAAGACGCCGCTATCGGGATTGAGCAGCCACATCCAGAGTGTGGAGGCCGCGCCGAAGCCGATCACGACAGGCATGAAGAAAATCGTGCGGAAAAATCCTGCCGAGCGCAGCGGGCGATCGACGAGCAATGCCAGTGGAAAGGCCACCACGAAAATCGCGGTCGTCACCAGCACGGTATAAAGCATCGTGAAGCCAAGCGAATGCCAGAGCTGCATGTCGCCAAGGAGTTCGCTGTAATTGGCAAAGCCGATGAATTTTTTTCGGCCGAGCAGCGGCCAGTTGTAGAAGCTCATCCATATGGTCATGGCGAGCGGAATGAGAAACAGCACCAGGATGAAGAGGAAGCCGGGCAGGATGAAGGCCAGCCCCAGCCAGCCCTTCGGCTCCGGCTCCCCGGAGATCGGCTGTTTGGTATGAGTTGTCGGCGTGTCGACCACTATTTTTCCTCGAAGATTTCAAAACCGCGTGTCGGCAATCCGGGATGTGCGGGGCGGAAAACCGCCCCGCTTCAGATGCAGTTACGGATTGGTGCGGTCGAGGATCTTGGTGAAATCGTCCTGCGCCTTCTTGATCGAACCATCGACATCGTCGCCGAAGATCGTGCCCTGGATCAGGTTGAGGAACGGGCCCGTACGGCTGACGAAGAGCTCATCCGAGGAGAAGGTGTAGGGCGTGCGTGCCTTGGCCAGAATGTCGTAGGCAATGAGATTGCGCTGGTCGAACTTGGCATAGGCTTCCTTGGCAAGATCGGTGCGCGACGGCATGCCGGATTCCTGCGTGATGTAGACCTGCTGCTCGGGCTCCATGTAGAACTTGACGAAGTCGAGAGCGACCTTCTTCTTCTCTTCGCTGATGCCCTTGATGAGCGCTACCGTATCGCCGCCCGCAAAGCTCGATGCGCCGCCCTTCGGGCCCGGGATCGGGGCAACCGCGAACTTCACGTCGGGGTATTTGCTGGTCAGCAGGTTGACGATGTAGGAGCCGGTCATGAGGATGCCGACCTTGCCGGAGGCGAAGGCTTCGACTGCGTTGTTGCCATTGCCCGAACGCGAGGTCGGGTGGATGGCGCCTTCCTTCCACATGTCGCGATAGGCGGCAATAGTGTCGCGCATCGCCGGCGTATCGACGGTGGCAGTGCGGCCATCTTCGCTCAGTACGTCGGCATTGGCGGCCCACAGATGCGGCAGGAAGTCGTAGATCAGCCAGCTGCCTGAATTGGCGACGAAGTAGAAGCCGTAAGTTTCCTTGTCGAGCGCATGGATCTTCTTGGCATCAGCAGCGATCTCTTCGAGCGAGGCCGGTGCCTTATCCGGGTCAAGGCCAGCTTTCTTGAAGAGGTCGGTATTGTAGGCGATGATGGAGGCATCAGGCAGCGCCGGCACGCCGTAGACCTTGCCGTCATAGGTGGCGAGGCGGATGTGCGACGGGCTAAGTGCAGCCGCGTAAGGCAGACCCTTTACGAAATCGCTGATGTCTTCAAGGCTGTCATTGGCTGCAAAGGTCGGCAGGTAGATCAGATCGAGGACTGCACCATCAGGTGCAGCGCCGCCAGCGATTGCGGCGCCAAGCTTCGGCACCATCTGTTCAGCGGTGATCTGGGTGACATTGACCTTGTCGGAATGCGCGGCATTATACTTTTCGGCCAGGCCTTGAAGCACCGCGCCCGATGATGTCCGCACCCAGAGCGTGATTTCTTCGGCGCTGGCGAGAGAAGAGCTCGCCAGCAGCGCAACAGCGGCAATCGTGGTTTTCAAATGTAGCATGTGGGTTCCCCTTCTCTTATGCGAGGCTCCTCTGCCTCGAGACAAACACAACGTTAGATGAGAAAATTTTTCATGTCGACAGGCTGTATGCATCGAATGGCCATGTTTTTGTTAAAACCTTTTAGCAACTAAATTATTTCTGCTAAAAGGTTTTAACAAGTCAGTTGAATGGGTGCGAATTTGAAGGAATCGGGTGGCGGCCGGCATACGATCCGTGACGTGGCGAAGGCCGCGGGGGTGAGTATTTCAACGGCTTCGAACGCGCTGAACGGCACTGGAAGAACCAATGCCGAGACGCGCGAAAAGGTGAGGCGGATTGCCGAGGAGATCGGTTTTCGTCCGAATGCGCTCGCGCGTGGGTTGTTGACCAAGCGCAGCCATGCGATCGGCATGCTGACCAACGATACCTACGGGCGTCTGACACTGCCGATGGCGAGTGGCGTATCGGAAGTGCTGGTCGATCATGGCGTCTCGCTTTTCCTCTGCGCCACCAACAACGATCCGCGACTTGCGAAACTGCACCTCGAAGCGCTGCTCGACAGACAGGTCGACGGCATCATTTTCACCGCGACACGCATCGACCTGGAGCCGCCGCCAGAGCTGACCAGGCTGCGCATCCCGGTCGTCTATGTCTTCGCGCAAGGACCGCCGGACAGCGTCAGCTTCCATCCCGATGACGCACAGGGCGCGCGGCTTGCGGTCGAGCATCTCCAGGGTCTCGGCCGATCGCGTATCCTGCATATCACCGGCGAGCAGAATTATCGCGCCGCCTGCATTCGCGCCGAGGCCTACCGAGAGCTCGTCGGGCCGACGGCCGAGGTCATGTTCGGCGACTGGTCGGAAGAATGGGGGCACGCGGCGATCGAGACCGTCTTCGCGCGATCCGGGGCGAAACCGGATGCGATCTTCTGCGGCAGCGACGAGATCGCCCGCGGCGTCATCGATGCGCTGCGCGACAGAAATATTTCGATCCCCGGCGACGTCGCAGTCGTGGGTTTCGATAATTGGGAAGTCGTCTCACGGCAGACGCGTCCGCCCCTGACGACTGTTGACATGGAGCTCAAGGAACTCGGTCACCGGGCAGGGCTCGCGATCCTCGGCCTGTCGAAAGGCGAGAAGGTCGATCCAGGCGTCGAGAGATTACCCTGTACGCTCGTCTATCGCCGTTCTGCCGGGCAAGCGGATTAGAGCCGAGCCTTTAACGGATTACGTGCTGCCGCGGTACGGCGACCACGATCGGGCGTTTAACCGCGTACTGCCTGATCGGCTGTGTTCTCGATGCCCGTCTTGTTTTCAGCCTCACGCGGCTTCAGCGCTTTCGTCAAACACAGGGCGGCAATGATGACCGGCAGGCAGACGAGATAGGAGACCCTGATGCCCGCATGCTCGGCAACGAAGCCGAGCAGTGGCGGCGCCAGGAAGAACACGACGAAGGACATTTGCCCGAGGGCCGCGACATTGAGATGGGCCGGGCGATCGGTCCGCTGCGCTGCTGCGGAAACCGCCAGAGGGTAGACCGCGCTGCAGCCGCCGCCCATCAGCGCAAAGCCGAACAGCGCCACATAAGGGTGCGGCGCAAGCCATACGGCGCAGAGGCCCGCCACTGAGAAAACCAGCAGAAAAGTGGCTACGGCGCGCGCGCCAAACCGGTCGACGAGCGGATCGACGAATAGGCGAGCCACGGCCATGAAGAAGGTGAACAGCGTCAGCCCAAGGCCGCCGATAAAAGGTTCCACTGCGAAGGCGTCGCGCATGTAGATCGCCGACCAGTCGATGCCGGCGCCTTCCACCAGAAAGGCGGCAATGCCAATTACGCAGAGCGGCATGAGCCCCCAGGTCGGCAGCGCTATGCTCGGTCCTTCCACATGCTCGAGCCCGGCGCGGGCCGGTGCGTTCTTCATACCTGAGATGACAACCGTGCCGACAATCAAAACGAAGACTAAGGTCAGCGCAAGATGTAGTTGCATGGGCACGCCGGCCTGACGAACGGCCGAGGAGACGAGAGCGGTCAGGAAGAATCCAAGGCTCCAAAAGCCGTGTGCCCTGTTCATCACACCCCGCCCGAGCTGGGCTTCGATGCGGTCGATCTCGACATTGAGATTGATCTCCAGCGCTCCCGCCAGCAAGCCCTCACAGAGAAGAATGAAGAAGACCAGCCAAGCGGCATTGGCCCAGGGGATGGTTGCCAGCAGAGCGGAGGTGCCGAGTACCGTCAGGAATGCTGTCTTGCGCGCCCCGACCCGAGCGATGAGCGGCGACGCGAAGGTCAGGGAAATAAGCGCACCGATCGCCGCGCCGATCAGCGTGAGGCCGAGTTCGGACTTGTTGACACCCAAAGCGTCCTGAAGATCGGGCAATCGTGAGAGCAGCGCGCCCATCGAGATGGCGAAGAGAAAGAAGCAGATATAGATCCGATGTTGCGGCTGGATATGCATTCGATCGCTCCGGGATGGGATCGGTTGGGATTTTGACCTCAATCGCAACGATGGCGAAAAAGACAATTTCGAGTGGCATTTCCGAGATATATGTTGTTAGCGGCAACCGCAACAACAACCTTAACTGGTTCTCGACCGCCCCTCGGAATGTGTTCTGGTGGCCGCGGGCTTGGACAGCAAACTATCGTATATCTGATCTTCCGCCGTGTATGGATTTAGCTTGGTTGCATCGTAGCGAGCCCCACAGGAGAAAGATACGATGCTCAAGTCCATGACCATTGCCGTGCTGGCGCTGACCCTTGCTACAGCCCCGGCCATCGCGGCCCAGCAGGCCCACAACGCCAAGATCACAGTCGTCTTCGATCATGAATTACCGAATGTCCCAGGCAAAAGCATGCGCGGCGTCCTCGTCGAATATGGACCAGGTGGATATAATCCGGCGCACACCCATGCGAAGAGCGCCTTCATCTACGCCACGGTCATCGAAGGCGAAATCAGAAGCAAGGTGAACGACGGCAAAGAAAAGGTCTTCAAGACCGGTGAGAACTGGATCGAAGTGCCTGGCGATCATCACCTGGTGAGCGCGAATGCCAGCAAGACG
>NZ_JBFUBG010000162.1:0-7023 GCF_056405875.1 Rhizobium sp. P1_E6
GGCCCGTAGCATCGCGTAACCTCTATCGGGGCGTCGGCAGCGGCTGCGCCCAGGCGGATCGTCCTTGCAGAAATCAAAAGAGGCGGGAACGGCAAGGGGGATGGCAATCCGGCCTCTGCGTCCCGAATTCGCCACGATTTTTGGAAGTCGGCTAATGTAAGATCACGTATTTTACGTCTGCCGCCGATCCGCCTGTTATATAGTTCACGCATCTGCTTAGCGCAGTTCGGCGGCGGGGGCGGAGATGGTGCCGGGAGAAAGTGGATCGACATATTTGTCCGTCCTTGAGACGGCTGAGACTTATTTCCCCGACCAGAAGCGGGTGGTGCAGCGCCTTTTCTATGTAAACGAGGCCTTTCACAGCATGTGCGA
Source organism: Rhizobium sp. P1_E6 (assembly GCF_056405875.1). Classification (NCBI taxonomy): domain Bacteria; kingdom Pseudomonadati; phylum Pseudomonadota; class Alphaproteobacteria; order Hyphomicrobiales; family Rhizobiaceae; genus Rhizobium; species Rhizobium sp. P1_E6. The sequence goes on from NZ_JBFUBG010000162.1 coordinate 373, forward strand.
AGATCTCACTGCAGCAGCACAGGCTCTGGCGCATGTCGAGCGGTTGCCCGAGACGGTTAGGGAGGCGCGCCGGCTGGAATATGCGGGCCTCGTCGAGGCCCTGTTGAAAGAGATGGGGGAGGCGATCACCCAATCGAAAATAGTCGTGCTCCGGCGGTCGCCGCAAACCGGCCCGAAGTTTCCGTAAGCGCATCTGTCATTCAACCGATTAAAGGGAGGTCCATGCGCGATGAAAGCAATTTCCCGCAAACTGCTTTGTGGCAAACTGCTTGGCGGATTGTCAGCTCTGGCAATCATCGCATTGCCGCCATCGTTCCCCGCGCAGGCACAAGCTCCCGCGCCGGCAGCAGCCCCGGCCCAGCCAAGTGCCGAAGAGGCTGAAACCACGCGTCTGACGGATGACGAGCTTGAAGTTCTCGTGGCGCGCATCGCGCTCTATCCGGACGAGCTGGTCGCGGCAATTTCGGCCGCCTCGCTTTTTCCACTTCAGATCATCGAGGCACAGCGCTTCCTGGAGGCGAAAAAGAAGAATTCCGACCTCAAACCCAAGAGCGATTGGGACGGCAGCGTCGTGTCCCTGCTGAACTATCCAGATATCGTCAAGATGATGAGTGAGGATCTCGACTGGACCCAGGCGCTCGCCGATGCGCTCGCCAACCAGCAGAAGGACGTCCTGATTGCCATCCAGCAGCTTCGCGACGAAGCGGTGGAAAAGAACATCATCAAGACGGATGACAAGGTGACGGTCGTCACCGAAAACGACAATATCATCATCCGGCCGACAGATCCGGAAAAGATCTATATCCCGCAATATCCACCGGAAATGCTCTATGAGCCCGGCTATGCGTCGGCGCCGATCTCCTATTATCCCGACTACTACGACAGCTATTATTATCCCGGTGCGGCCTTCTTTGCCGGCGCGGTGACCGGCCTTGCCTGGGCTGCGGTCGTCAATTGGGATGACTGGGGTGTCTGGGGAGGTCGCTGGAACGGCGATATCGATATCGACTGCAATAATTGCCTCAATGATCGTAATTTCAATGGGAAGCTGAAGTGGAACGACGTCGACTGGAGCAAGGTCGATCGCAGCAAGTTGAGCATTGGCAAGGACCAGCTTTCGAAGATGGACCGCTCGGCGATCAAATCCGGCCTGCAGGCCGACAACCGCAACCAGCTGCGCAACCGGGCCAACGATATCCAGGCGAGCCAGAGACCCAGCAATCGCGCCAACGCGGCGCGTGCGGACGATATTCGAAAAAGCACGGCGCAGGGCCTGAAGGACAGACCGCAGGCAAATAGGCCAACGGCAGCAAATAGGCCAGCGGCAGCCAACAGGCCAGTGGCGGCCAATCGGCCAGCCGCATCCCGACCCGAAGCGCGTCCTCAGAAGGCCGCCAATCGCCCGTCCAAACCCGCGCAGAAATCCATCAATAGGCCTAATAAACCGCAGATGGCCGCCAGACCCGACAATCGGGGACGGCAGCCGAGCGCGCTCGGCAATGTCCAGTCCGGCCGCCGTGAGGCGGTTGCCTCCAAACGCGGATCGCAGAGCATGGGCGCCCATCGCCAGTCAGCTCGCCCCGCACAGCATCGGCCGCGGCCGCAGGGTGGCGGCGGTCGCGGTGGCGGTGGCGGCAGACGGCGGTGAGACCTCTTTCCAGTTCAGGGAGTTACATCATGAAACGTCAATCGACCGTAATTCCGCTCATGCTTGCGACACTGCTTTGTGCAATGCCGGCGGCACCTGCGTTTTCGCAAGTGCCGACAGATCTGGCCGAATACCGGGCGGCAACGCCGTCACCGAAATTCGACAGTCCTGAGCTTGCGCTGGACAAGCTCAAATCGGTGCTGGGCTCGAACAATTTCGACGACCTTGCCGCTCTGCTCGGCTTGAAACCGGACAAGCTGCGGGCGAGCAACGAGGCGACGATCGCCTACGGGCTGATCCGCGAAGGTGCCGAGCGACAGGCGATTTTGCGGGATTTGGATGGCATGAAGATCGTTGCGATCGGCGATCGGCTCTGGCCACTGCCGTTTCCGCTGACCGAGGGCAAGGACGGCAAATGGTCCTTCGACACTGAGCGCGGCCTCGAAGAGATCGTTAATCGCCGCATCGGCGAAAATGAACTCGCCACCATCGATACCATGCATGAATATGTCTCGGCCCAGTATCAATACGCATCCGAGGACCGTGACGGTGACGGCATCTATGAGTTCGCAAAGAAATTGATCAGCAGCGCGGGCAAGCTTGATGGCCTGTACTGGGATCCGAACGTTTATCCCGAAGAAAGCCCGGCAAGCACGTTGGTCGAAACGGCCGCCTTCGGTGCCGCCAAACGCGGGGAGGGGTATTTCGGCTATCGCTATCGCATCCTGACGTCCCAGGGAGACAATGTGCTGGGCGGCAAGCAGAGCTATCTCGTCAACGGCTATATGACCGGCGGTTTTGCGCTGATTGCCTGGCCCGTCAAATATCGGGTCACCGGCGTTCAGACATTTATGGTCAATGGGTCGAACGTTATCTACCAGCGCGACCTGGGGCCTAAAACGGAAGAACGCGCCGCGGCGATCAAGGAATTCAATCCTGATGCCAACTGGAGCGTCGTAAGCGACTAGGATCTTCGCAGGCGATCTCCCGCGCCGCCGGCGGAACGCGCAAAGCGGCTGCCATGGCGCGGTTGGAGTAGCGCTTTCTGCCTGTGACCTCCCGACCGAGCCATTCCGGCAGCTTCGGCCGATCTTCCTCGCTCGCCAGTTCGATCTCGGCGAGGGTCAGCCCCTCATAGGCGCCGGTAAAGACATCCACGTCCCAGTTTCGCCCATCATGGAGGACGCGATAGCGCGTTTTCTCAATGACATGACCGGCTGCGCGCAGGATGAGGTCACGAGCCTCACCAATGGGAATCTCGTACTCGTATTCCTCCTTGGCAAGGCTCAGCGTGCGAAACTTGATCGTCAAGCGCGCTGAACATCCATCGATCACGCGCACGCGGATAGAATTTCGATTGCGACGGGAGAGATAGAGATAAGCTTGCTGCAACACATGAGGCTCGTCGGCGCAGGCGCGCCAACTGTCGTCGCGGACCAGGAACTTCCGTTCGATCTCGGTCGCTTTCACATCGATCGTCCTTCGCTCATGCCTGCTGTTGTCCGTCAGTCGACTGGCGGTTCCCAGGTGAGGAAGAAACCTACGTCTCCAGGCATACCGTCGGGGAAGTTGATGATCATCGCCTTGAGTCCGTAGCCTTGAGGCTTGGCAACCTCCTCGAAGAGTTCGAGAAGTTCCTTTCCCTTTCCCTGCAGCGTTTTCTGCCATCCGGGAAGGTTGTTATTGATGGCCCGGCCGCTATCCGTGCAGAAGGTCGATGGAAAACTGTAGATCAGCGCCTCGTATTTGCCGTCTGCGGCGGCTTTCATCACCAGACGTTTGATGACGGCACGCTCCGTTTCACCAATTTGCTTGCGGAAAAAATCCTCAACGAACTCCGCATGTTTCTTTGCTTCGCGCGCCTTGATCTTTTCGTTGCGCTCCATTTCCAGAAGCTGGAGTTCCAGAGCACGTTTGCGCAGCTCCTCTGCGCTTGACATTGAATGGGATGTGGACGTCTCAGGTGATGTCATCGCCGCCTCCTCCAGAATGCATGGACGATGATAAAGCGCGCGGGCAGGGGAAGGCAGTAAAATACACGTCCGATCCGGTAGGATACGGTATCCTACGCCGGCAAATGCCCGCGAAGATGTGTCCCGGCCACCGGATGATCCATTTATTAGGCTTTTTGTTAATTAGTCCTTTCTTATGAATAGCGTTGCCGTTGCGGCAACTCGGGACTATCGTCCACGACAGTATGCTGCAGGTTGTTAGCAATCGGATTCTGGGGGAAAGCCGATGACGAACGCAGGCGTTTACAGGGCCAGCAGCAGCGCGCCTTCGCAGGAGGAGGTGCAGCAGCAACTTGAGCGCATTCTTTCGAGCCCGGAGTTTCGTCTTCCCGAGCGGGCGAGAAGATTCCTCGAATTTGTGGTGACTGAAACACTTGCCGACCGTCGCGAGTATCTGAAGGCCTTTACCATCGCGCAAGCCGTTTTCGGCAGGGATGCGAATTTCGATGCTCAGCAGGATCCATGTGTCCGTATCGAAGCCGGGCGGCTGAGGAGGGAGCTGGAACACTATTACCTGACCGCCGGCGGCACTGACCGGATCATCATCACGATTCCTCTCGGCGGCTATGCGCCGGTTTTCGACGTGAGGCTGGGCGCTGAGCCCACAGATATGTCGAAACCTGGGCAGTCCAATCAGCCGATGTCGGAGGGAGGCGCTGCACAGCAGGTCGATGTCATCAGGGATACGATCAGCCAAGATGCGATCAGACGAGACAGGGCCAGCAGGCACTTGTCACGACCCCGATCCTGGCTCCTTGCGGGGGGCGTGGTGATCATCCTCGCCGCGGGGGCGGCATTGCTTCAGCATGGAAGGTTGTTCGATACGGGAGCCGAGACGGTGAGGGGGGCTGACAGTCGCCCTACCATCATCGTCGAACGCTTTGAAAATGCTCCCGAAGAGGGACTTGCGTCCGGTATCTCTCGAGGCATTACCGACGATATCATCGAAAAGCTCGTCCCTTTCAACGACATAGTGGTCGTTGCGGTCCTGCCGCGCAGTAAAGAAGGCCAGACTTCGTCGGAGCCGCTCTACGCTCTCCAGGGAAGCGTCCGGCTGGAAGGCAGCATCCTGCGCTCAACGGCAAGGCTCGTGCGACGGGCGGATGGAGTGGTCATCTGGGCAAATAATTACGATGCCGACATGAAAGTGCAGGGCATCCTGAAAACGCAGTCCAGCCTTGCCGATCATATTGCGGCGGCGGTTGCGCGACCGTTCGGCGTAATGTTCGAGACCGACACCGCGGGCATTGCCGGAAATGCCGACGCTTTCTCCTGCACTCTGTCCTATTACAGCTATCGCAGCGAAATGACTGCGCAGGCGCATGAGGCAGCAAAATCCTGTCTGCAGCGGGCAGTCGAAAAGACACCCGATGTTTCCAATCTCACCGCCTTCCTTTCGCTGACCCATCTCGACGAGTTCCGCTTTCCGTACCAGCTGAATACGAAGCCGACTGCCGCGACGCTCAGCGCTGCGAAAGAACTTGCCGAACGCGCCGTACGGCTCGATCCGAAGAATGCGCGCGCTCTTCAAGCACTGATGCTCGCCGATTTTTTCAGCAATGACCCGATCGGAGCCATGCGTGCCGGCGAGGCCGCCTATGCCAGCAATCCCAACGACACCGAGGTGGCGGGTGAATACGGCCTGCGCCTGTCGATGTCGGGAAAATGGGACATGGGCTGCGAACTGATTTCAAAGGCCATCAGCAGAAATGCCGGACCACACGGATATTACGAAGTCGGAATGGCGCTTTGTGCCTTCATGCGGGGTGACACGCAAGCCGCGGAACTGTGGTCCCGGATGTCGGACCTGAATTACAATCCGATGCATCGCCTCGTATTGCTCTCCATCCTCGGCACGCTGGGAAAAACGGCGGAGGCAAAGGAGCAACTCGACTGGATCGCGCTCAGGTCACCCGCATTGATTCCGAACGTCAGGCAAGAGGTCGCCAAGCGGCTGGCGCGGCCCGAAGACCAGGAGCGTTTTCTTGCCGGACTGGAGGCTGCCGGCCTGCCTGTTTCAGACGAAAAGGCGTCAAGGAACTGAAATGACGATACCTAAAGACGACCGGCCACCGCGATGACCAGTGCATCGTTGCAGTCGACCAGTTTGTGGAGGCGACCCCAATCAGCGAGTGGAGAACCTAACCCAAGTGCATCATGCCCGTTTTGCAGGGTAGGGGATCACCTTGCTTCTTGCAAATGTGCGATAAAAACCTCGGCAGGCGTCTTGTAGCCGAGGCACCTTCGCGGCTGGTCATTCAGGTGGCGGGCAAGTTGGGTAAGATCGTGTTGTGTTATGCCTGCTAGGTCAGTATCGCCTGGCATGAAGCGMCGAATRCGCTTGTTGGCATTYTCSACMGCRCCTTTCTGCCASGGWGCGCTGGGATCGCAGAACCAGCTGCGCGCGCCGATGCCATCTTCCAAAGCCCGGAAGCCGGCAAACTCCGTTCCGCGATCGAAGGTGAAGCTCTGGCGTGCCGAGGATGGCAAGGGCGAGAAGGTTTTGATGATCTTGTCCATGATTGGKCGCGAGTGCCGGCTTGGGTTCTTGATCATCACGGTGTAGCGGCTTTTGCGTTCRACGAGGGAGGTGACATTCGCATGGCCGAGCTCACGCTCGAAGATCAAAAGATCACCTTCCCAGTGTCCAAACACCGATCGATCGCCAATAGAATCAGGACGTTGCGATATCCTGTGGCTGGCTGGAAACACGCTGTCGCGCGGCTTCCTCGAGCCACGCCGGCGACGCTTGCGGCGCGCCTCGGGCAGATAACGATAAAGGCCAAGCCCGTAGTCTTCCTTGCCATAGATGAACCGATAGATCGTCTCGGCACAGATCCGAACCAAGCTGATCCCATCGGCCAGAAGACGGCCGGCAATTTGCTCCGGCGACCAGTAGGCCTCCAGTTTCTCAATGATCATACGACGCAGATGCGGATGGCGCCGCAGCTTTCTCAAGCGCCGGCGTCGTTCCTTGGCAATGTCATCCGC
>NZ_JBFUBG010000163.1:0-6833 GCF_056405875.1 Rhizobium sp. P1_E6
CCGGTCAGCGCCGGTCAGCGGCTGGAAATAGCGCGGCTTTTGAGGCGCTTCGAGCGTGTCGGTGGCGAGGTTAGCGGGCAGGAAGACCAGTTGTTCCGACACGATGCCGGCCTCGGTCACCGTCTTGGCCTCTTCCAGATCGCGCAGAATATGATCCTCATAGAGTTTGCTGAGCACGGCATCTTCAAGGATGGCATGCCATTCGCGATTGTAGAGCCGCAGTGCCGATGCCGCGTCATCCTTGTTTGTCAAAGGTGCCACGTTGGGCTGGTTGGAGCTCTGCCAGTTGCCGCTCGAAAGCCACATGGCATTGTGGTCGCGCACGGCGACCTTGATATGATAGGCGGAATCGAAGATGCCGTTCCTGCCGACGCTCGCCGGCGCGAAATCGAACTTGTTGCCCTTCGCATCGCGGATCTGCCCGACCGCTTCGGCATCCGTCAGATCACCGTCATGCACCTTGCCGCCCATCTGCAGTACCATGGAGATGGTTTCTGCCTGGCCCTTGACAGCATCCAGCACGCCATTGGCGACATTCGTCGCACCGAAATCGTACATGGCAACGACCAGCGACTTCCGGGTCTTCGACAGGAATGGGCCAAGCTGCGGCCAGCTCGCATCGGGTCCGGTATGGATGACGAATTTGCCATTGACCGGGCGCCGGGTCAGCGGCAGATCGGGACGCGGCTTGTAATTCGTATGCCAGCTCGGCTGCGCAGCCTCGTCCATGTCAATGCCGAAGAGATCCTGCGCCGAGGCAACGGTGATGTCAGTGCGCACGCCGTCAATATAATCAGGTAGTTTCGTGCGGCCGCGCGCTTCCAGGGCGCCCAGCTCGAGCTTGCGATTGACCGCGATCACAACGGCGCGCTGATCGGTGATCTCGCCATTCTCGAAGCGATAGCCCGGCTTGATGGCTACAACGTCATCACGATTGGCAAGCTGAGATCTTGCGCTGCGGACCGCTGTAAATACCTGCTCCTTGGTCGGCATCGGAATCGGCGAGGGGGACGGCGGGTTGGGGCCGGAACCGGTCGTGCTCATGACGATGGACGGCCCCGACGGCGCGTTCGCCGGTCCGCCTGCGAGCGAGGATTGCAACGCCGCAGTGTCCAGTTCGACGGTAATCTTCAGCGGCACCGTGAATGTCACTTTGCCGCCGCTGCCGCTTCCACTTCCATCGCTATTGATCACGGCAATTTCCTCTTTCGGTGGCGGTTGGAGCAATCCTTGGGCACGCTGCAGGCAGCGCCGCAGAACGGCCGCCGGCACTGCGTCATTCTCGATGAATTCGGTTCCGCTGTAGTGAAGCCCCATCACCCTGCCGGTGCCGATGTCGAGCAACGGAGAGCCGGAATTGCCGCCGAGGGTGGAGCAGGAATGGGTGACACGGTTCTCGTCGGCGGCCAGCAGGTTGCCGACTGCAAGCCGCTTCTTGGTGAATACGCCGCCAAAAATCTTTTCGGCAAGCCTCTGATCGGAGAAGCGGGAATCGCTGGCGGGATAGCCGATTGCGGCAACCGGCAGGTTGCGCACCGGCACCTCGGAGGCAAGGTCGAGCTTCAGACGGCCGACCGGCGAGGATTTCTGCTCCAGCTTTAGGAAGGCAATATCGGGTCCGTTTTCGGGCGCCACCCAGACGACGCGTTCGATCTTCACTTCGTCGCTGGCGGCGTTACCGTATTCTTCCAGGAAGTCGATGTTGACGCCGATTTCGCGGCGCGCGTCGAAGCCGATCTTGAACTTGAAACCGGTGCCGCTTGCTTCCGCAAAAAGGTTGGCCACATGGCGGTTGGTGACGACAAGACCGTCATCGATCACCCATGCCGTGCCGGCATAGTCGCGGTCGGCATTGGTGACGTCGACACGGCCGATCGAAACCATCGCCCGGTCCACGTTCGCAGCGTTGTCCGTGAGGATGCGGCGCCAGGCCTTCGCTTCCTCTCGGGCGCTGTCGATGTCGACGGCATTGTTCCTGACAAGGAAAACCGGCGTACCCACGGCAAAGACGATCGTCTCCAAGTCGCCGACTGGAGGTGGGCCGATATCGACCCCTTCTTCGACTGGCTGATCTCGGTTCATCAATGCGCGTACGCCGCCGTAACGGACGTTCATGGCGCGGCMGGCTTCATCGAGCCAGCCAGGCTTTTGCGCGCTGCTCATCAGCGCGTTGATATCTGCCCGAACATCCGGCGGGCTGGCGGCTGCAACCTGCTCCGCTACCTGCCGGACGCGCTGAGAGTCCTCCACTGTCATTCTGCCTCCTCCGTCCGATGGCGGACGTCTCGTCGGTGTACGATGGGGATTGGCTGCGAAATCTATTGATGGTTGTAAACTGGAACGATACGTCCAGATTATTACAGCGGGATGATGGCGTCGAGCCCTGCGCTTGCGGTCGTCCTGAAAGCAAATATCGGCAAATATGCCGGGACTGTTTTGGAAATTACCTCAAAACAAAAGGACCGTTTCGGCAAAATACCAAAACGGTCCTCTCCAAGTGCCTTAAAAGTTATTCCTTCAGGCCGAGAGCGTCAGCCCGATGCCCCATGGATCTCTCAGGAAGACGCCGCCGTYGCGCTTCTCGCTCCTGATCTCCAGTTCGTCGAGCTTGGCAACGGCCTTGTCGAGCGTTTCCTTGTCGTTGAAACGGATCTTGTAGTCGGAAAGGCCGGTCATGTGGTCGGCGCGCGTGCCGGCGCCGCGGCTGTTCCAGATATTGGCTGCGAGATGGTGGTGATAGCCGCCGCTCGCAAAGAAGCTCGCGCTCGGATAACGCGCCATTACCTTCAGGCCAAGCACGTCGCGATAGAAGGCATCCGCCTGCGGAATGTCGCCGACCTGCAGATGGATGTGACCGATCGCGGTGCCGTCAGCCATGCCGGTCCAGGTATCGTCGGGCGCGCTGTTGTAGAGCGCCTGCAGGTCGAGCCGCAGCGTTGCCATTTCCACCATGCCGTCCGGATGGAACTTCCAGCTCTCATGCGGCCGGTCTGCATAGATTTCGATGCCGTTGCCCTCCGGATCGGAAAGGTAGATCGCCTCGCTGACCAGATGGTCGGACGCGCCTTCCAGCGTGACGTTGTTGTGCGCGGCATGGCGCAGCCAGCGGGCAAGTTCGGTGCGGCTTGGCATCAGGAAAGCGGTGTGGAAGAGGCCGGCGGCATTGCGGGGCGCCTCGCGCGCATTGCTGTCCGTCGTCAGCGTCAGCAACGGCAGGCCGGCGACGCCAAGGACTTCGCCGCTTGCGGTCTTTTCGAGCACCGAAAGGCCAAGCATCTTCTGATAGAAACCGGAAACCGCGGCCAGGTCTTTCACGACCAGATGCGACTGGTCGATATAGGCAGGGCGCGTCAGCGCATAGGAAGTTTCTGATGACGTCACGGAATGATCTCCTGCCCTGGAATTGAAAGGCGTACCGGCGGTGGCGGCAAATGTGCCGCCCGTAGCGAGCGCGAGGAATTTTCGCCGGTCCATTTGCCTGTAAGCTCCCCTCGGCTGCTGTACTTGATGCCTATATGATCTATTTGCATTGTTCACAGAAGGCCAGTTTTTGACGATGAAGCGTTCTGCAAACGTTGACGATCGCTTGGCCCCCACTTGATATCAGTCAATGCGCTTTATCTATCCGAGTAGGAAGTTGACCACGAAGAGCAACACCTCGAGGAGGATCGCATGTACAAGAAGATCATCGTTCCGATTGAAATCGGCAGCATCGATAAGGGCGAGAAGATTTTCCGCAACGCGGCAAAGCTGCTCGACAATGGCGGCGAGATCATCCTCCTCAATGTCGTCGAGGATATTCCGACCTATGTCGCCATCGAGCTGCCGGGAAACATCGTCGAAGATGCCATGAGGGAAGGCCGCGACCGGCTGGATGGCCTCGTCGCCAAGACCGGCATTCCGGCCGCCGTCGAAGTCCGCAACGGCCCGCCAGCCAACGGCATTCTTGCCGCGGCGGACAGCCACGGCGCCGACCTCATCATGATCGCCTCGCATATCCCCGATATCTATAACTACTTCATCGGCGCCACCGCCGACCGCGTGGTGCGCCACGCCAAGTGCTCGGTACTGGTGGATCGGTAGGACGTGAAACCATGGACACGAAACTTCAGGAAAAGATCCTGCGCGACCGCTGGCACGAGCTGACTGCGCGCCTGCGCAAGATCGATACGGACCTCGGCCGCACCAAGGCGGCCGATGACGAAGACCGCGCCATCGAGAACGAGAATGACGAGGTACTGGAAGGGCTCGGCCAGGCCGGTGAGGACGAGTTGCGCGCCATTGACGCCGCTCTCGAACGCATCGCCAAGGGCACCTATGGCACCTGCGCCCGTTGCGGCGCCGAGATATCCGAGGCCCGCCTTGCAGTGCTGCCGCAGACGCCGCTCTGCGAGGATTGTGCGGCAGGCAAGTAAGCGCGTCATCAAAAACGAGCATGGCTCGTCACAAAGATTTAACCTGACGCCACCGGGCGTCAGGTTGCGCCTTTACGCATTCAATGCGACCATCGCATCGCTATGAGTAAGGGTGCGTGCATGGCCGAAATCAACGGCATTCGCTGGGCTTACGACAGATATGAGCTGATCGCCGACGGCATCGTCCACGGCGTCGGTTTGTTCTTTGCCCTGATCGGCGTGACCGTGCTGATCTTCTACGCCACCCTCTGGAGCCCCGCCGGTGCGCTCGCTGCCGCCTGGGTTTACGGTGTCGGGCTGGTGCTGACGCTGGGCATTTCCTTTTCTTATAACATCTGGCCGGTTTCGCGCACCAAATGGTATCTGCGCCGGCTTGACCACTCGGCGATATTCATCCTGATCGCCGCCACCTATACGCCCTTTCTGGAGCGCGGCGCCGACGATCCGCTGCTCCTGGGCATGCTGATCGTCATCTGGGCGATCGCTGCCTTCGGCATTTTCGTCAAATGTGTCTTTCCGGGCAAATACGACAGGCTGGCGATCCTGCTTTATCTCGCTATGGGCTGGAGCGGCGTGCTGGTTGCCGAACCCGTCGCCTCGCGCATTCCCTATGCTTCCATGCTGCTGATCATCATCGGCGGCATCATCTATTCGCTGGGGGTCATCTTCCACGTCTGGGAGAGGCTGCGCTTCCAGAATGCCATCTGGCATGGCTTCGTTGTGGCCGCGGCTGCAGTGCATTATTCGGCCGTGCTGACCTGCTTCAGCCTCTCGGTTCCCGCCTTCTGATCTCTTGCTGATATCTGGCGTTTACATCGGCCGGCGCCCGGCGTATGCCCCGGCAGAAGACCATTCCGAACCGGACCTGCCATATGACCGATACCGTTCTCATCCGGGACGCCGCCGAAGTCGATCTTGCTGCTATCCGTGATATCTACAATCACGCTGTCGAGCACACGACGGCGATCTGGAACGAAACGCTCGTCGATCTCGACAACCGGCTGGAATGGTTCAAGGCTCGCAAGGGCAGGGGCTTTCCGGTCATCGTCGCCGAAATGAACGGCGAGGTCGCCGGCTACGCCTCTTACGGCGACTGGCGCGCCTTTGACGGCTACCGTCACACGGTCGAGCATTCCGTCTATGTCGATAAAGACTGCCGCGGTGCGGGCATTGGCGAAAAGCTGATGCGCGAATTGATCGCGCGGGCGGGCGCCGGAAATATCCACGTCATGATCGCCGGCATCGAGGCAGAAAATGCCGCCTCCATCAAACTGCACGAGAAACTCGGCTTCCGCATTGCCGGCACATTTTCCGAAGTCGGCATCAAGTTCGGCCGCTGGCTCGATCTGACCTGCATGGAGCTGCGCGTGCCGAAGACCTGACGGGAACTTCGAGAGATTGATTGCCGGCAAGGACTAACCATATTTTTATCGTAGTCTGCGCCTTGTAGAAATCTCTGGTAGCGCGACTCGCGGAGGAGAGGTTGATGTTTGGACGCTCGGTGCTCGGTCTTTCGGCTTTCTTGGCCATAACCGCCTATTCGCTGCCCGTTATGGCGGCCAGTTGCGGCAGCACGGCTTCGCCCGAGCTCGACTGGCAGGAGTGCAACAAGAAAAACCTGATGCTGCAGGGCAGCGACCTCCAGGGCGCCAATCTGGCCGGCACGGATTTCTCGCTGACCGATCTCGGCGGCGCCAATCTCAAATCCGCCAATGCCGAAAAGGCGACCCTTGTGCGCGCCTCGCTTGAAGGCGCTACCGCGCAGGGCGCGAACTTCGGAAAAATCGAAGCCTATCGATCGACGTTTGCCAGGGCCATCGCCGATGGTGCAAGCTTTGCCGGTGCGGAGTTGCAGCGGGCCGATTTCACCGGGGCGCAGCTGACGAAGGCCAACTTCGAGAAGGCCGAGCTGGGTCGGGCCAATTTCGACCAGGCGGTGCTGACAGGCGTCAGCTTCGCACTCGCTAACCTCTCCCGCGCCGATCTGACGAGCGCAAGCTTTGAAGGTCCGATCAGTTTCGACCGAGCCTTCATGTTTCTGACCCGCATCGAGGGGCTGGATCTTTCCGCCGCTACCGGCCTGCAACAGGCGCAGATCGACCTCGCCTGCGGCGATTCCTCCACCAAACTGCCTTCGGGGCTCTCTGTCCCTTCGACCTGGCCTTGCCCGCAGGAGCAAGACTAGGGTTAAAACCCAATCAAACTATTGATTAAATTATCTCTGTATGATTCACTTCGGTAATAATGGGAGTTTGAATCATGGCAGGAGAATTCTGGCTTGATGACCGACAGTGGGCGGTGATCGCTCCTCTGCTTCCGACGAACCAACCCGGCGCTCATCGAACTGATGACCGCCGGGTGATCAGCGGGATTATCCACGTCCTGCGATCGGGTTGCCGGTGGCAGGATTGTCCAGCT
>NZ_JBFUBG010000164.1:0-6550 GCF_056405875.1 Rhizobium sp. P1_E6
GCCGGCGGCACCTCCGCCACCAACGACTCTAGCTGGGATGCTGTAACCCGTGGTCAGGTTCAGTTCACGGCCAAAAGCGACACCGAGTACGGTCCGCTCACCGGCGTAATCGTTCTGCAGGCAAACGCTGACAACGCGTCTGACCAGTCGACGGTCCTCGACTCCGCTTACCTCGACGTCGCGGGCTTCCGCGCTGGTCTGTTCTACTCCTGGTGGGACGATGGTCTCGACGGCGAAACGGCCGACATCGGCTCCCCGGTTACCCTGCACAACTCCATCCGTTATCAGTACGAAACCGGCTCCTTCTACGCTGGTATCAGCGTTGACGAACTGGAAGACGGCTACTTCAAGACCGGCGAAGCTCCGAACAACTTCGGCGTGGCCTTCGGCATCGGCGGCACGTCTGGTGCATTCAGCTACCAGATCACTGGCGGTTACGACACCGACAACGAAGAAGGAGCAATCCGCGCTATGGGTACGGTTGACATCGGTCCTGGCACGCTCGGCCTTGCTGCTGTTTACTCCACCAACCCGAACTCCTACTACGACGCCGCTCAGTGGGCAGTTACTGCCGAGTACGTCATCAAGGCTACCGATAAGCTGAAGATCACCCCTGGTGTTCAGTATTACGGCAACTACGGCATCGACGGCGCCGGCGATTTCGACGACGAAAACGACGCTTGGAAGGTCGGTCTGACGGTTGACTATCAGGTCGTAGACAATTTCTACGCTAAGGCTTCGATCCAGTATCTGGATCCGGATGAAGACGACGACTCCACGTCGGGTTACTTCCGTCTGCAGCGCGCGTTCTAATTTGAACGGTGGAGCCCTGGCTTAAGGTCAGGGCTCCACCTCTGTCAGTTACTGATCAGAATGACCTCCGATCAGTAACGAGGGACTGGTCCGGTTTTGTTGGGGCAGTCCTTTGCAGCCGAACGCCGTTCGATAGTCCTCGGCGCTCTTCAGTCACCAGCCCGAGCTCGATGTCGGCGAAGGCGAAACGATCCATGGGCGAGCCGGCACATACGTGAACTGGAAGCGATTGTCGGGGCCAGTCTCTTTACCCTGTCTGTTCGTGGTCTCGATCCGACAGATACAGGATTGGGACTCTCCGAGGATGCAGGCGCCATGGGTGTCGCCGCAGAAGCGTTGACACGAGAGGCTCAGGGTCGATCGCAACGCCTGACTGAGACGGTGCGCCTCTCGACATCAGTTGTCGTTGAAAATCTTATATTGCCGCCCCCTCTCGCGGGGCATCGTAAACTTAAAAGTCGTGAGGCAACAGCAGGCCGCCTTGGCTGTCGCTGTTTACGCCCGGGCGATCTGCGTCCACAGGCTCATCGCCGCAGCACGTAGTTCGCGATAGTGGCTTGAGATGACGTCGTGGCGCGGGATGTAGAACAGGTTGGCAATCGGATCATGGATGAAGACGAAGTGTTGCAAATGTCGCTTCGACTTGAAGCATTTCATGAACCGTTCTCGCCGCCTGATTGATTGGCTGACGGGAATTCTCTGCTAGCCCCTTGTGAGAGCGATGTTCAACGCGGGGCATGATCTCACGCTTTGCGGCATCGTAGGATCGAAGCTTGTCAGTAACCATCACACGCGGCGCGCGGCCGTGACCCTTTAACAGTTTTCGCATCAAACGCCAGGCCGCCTGGGCATTTCGGCGACTTCGAACCAGCATCCAAGAACGAAACCATCCTGATCGAGGGCGCGCCATAGCCAGTGCTTCTCGCCGCCGATCGAAACGACGGCTTCATCGAGGTGCCACTTATCGCCAAGCCGACCGGATGAGCACCGACGCATCTCGTCGGCAAAGGCACGTCCGAATTTCTCAGCCCACAGCTGGACCGTTTGATGCGAAACCATGATGCCACGGGCGGCCAGCATGTCCTCCACCATCCGCAGGTTGAGAGGGAAGCGGCGATAATTTCGGCGGGAAAGCGGTGGCGGCGATAGAGCGCATCACGGTTCGTCATGACCCGTCATCTCATATCGATGTCCGTCTTTCGTTAAGTTTACGATGCCACCCGCCTAGCGGCAACGACCGAAATCGCGCTGGAACAGCTGTCGGATGGTGCGGGCGTAATCACTATTGGAGATGACGGCCCGAGCCTGCCCAAAGAGCTGCATAAACGCGTGCTTGCGCCGTTCTTCAAGGTCGATGCGTCTCGAAATTCCTCAAGCAAACGCGGTTTCGGACTTGGGCTCTCGATAGTCGACGATATCGTCAAATCTCATGGCGGCGAGTTGTCCTTGCGCGATCGTCAACCTCGCGGGTTGGAAGTTAGAATAGTGCTGCCAGGGTTCAACACGGGCACTCGGACATCGCGTGTAGCATCCCATTCCGGGAACGAGCCAAGGACGGGTTTCGGCAGTCTGAGCCGTACATATAACTTAACAAAACTGAACATATCGGAGCGCGGGAACTTTCTATCGTTCGGTCAACCAAGGAGATATGCGTCATGACCGACCCCACCGCAAAGCATATGCCTGCGCGAATCCTCGTGTTCTTGCCCGAGGCAGCGGTGAGCATCGTCGCCAAACTGAACGAAGAAGGGTACGTCGCAAATCACGTTTCGTCGCAGGCCGACCTCGAAGGTAAACTTACGGTTGGCGGTTACGACCTCATCGTCACGACGCGCCCAAATATCGATATCGTCCGGCGCGTCAGGCCCCTTCCGGTCGTAAATATCGAAGTTTTCCTCAACGTGGCGCAAGCACGCGCCATGTCAGAGGCTGGATCGCAGCTTGACATGGTGTCCCTTTCTCGAAGGATCAACGCGTTGGTTGATCGTCGATCCGCACCTACCGCGGTGCCTACAACAACCARGCGTCGTTCTTGCGAAAACGCGATGATGGCGAAGTTGACGGAACGCATTCGCGCCATCTCCAACCGCTTCGCCTGACGCCAGGCTCTCTCAATCCTACCGATTCTGCGCACTGCGGTCGTTCCGATCACGCGCCGACCAGACATCCGCTTACCCATCCAGGAGATACCCGTGGTTACCAAGTCGATTCAATTTTGTCTCTTTGCGCTCGTTGCTGTTTCCACTGGCTGTGTGAGCACCGATCCGATCGCGTATCAAGGCATCGCATCTTCCAAGCAGCTATCCGTCAATACGCAAAACAAGGACGGAAAAATACCACTCATTTACTCCCATGGAACCGTCGATTTTAGCGCGTACTCAGCTATAATCGTTGAGCCTGTGGAGATCTATCGAAACCGCGATAATCAATTTGGCAGCATCACCGAGAAGGACAAGGTCGAGCTTGCATCCTACATGCAGCGGTCATTCGAAGGCCGCCTTAGGCCAAAATACGCACTTACAAAGATCCCAGGTCCCGGCACGCTTAGGCTCAAACTTGAACTGACTGGCGCAAAGACCAACGCCGTCGTGATCTCGACCGTGGCAAAATTGATGCCGATGGGTCTGGCCGTAAACGGGCTCCAAGCCGCACGTGGAAAAGAAGGAACGCTCAGCGGTTCAATCAATTATTCCGTTGAGGTCTATGACAGCGCGTCGAACAACCTACTCCTGGCTTATGTCTCCAAGCAGTATCCGAGCGCGTTAGACGTCGGCGCTAGCCTTGGCCCACTCGGTGCGTCAAAAGTCGGAATAGACAAGGGCGCGGACGCCCTTCTCTCCAAGCTACAGCCGAAATTACCCATCGCGGCTCGCTGAAGGCGATAACGAGCTCACATGGCAACGGATAACTGGCAGCTGCCTTCACTCAGACAAATCGACTCTGTTATGGACCCACCGAACTGCTTCGGTACGAGAACAAGCGCTCCGGCCCGAATGAGGAGTTATCTCGACGGGCCTGATCAATCCAGCATCAACGCGCTGCGTGTTTTTGCCAGCGGAAAGCTGCCGGTCAAATTTTCTACTTCAATGGCCCCGTGAACGCCGCAGCAAGGGGGGCCGGGACAGCTATAGCAGGGAAACAGGCGCGTCACGCTTGTACGAGCCGGTGCCACAATTGAGTGGATTGCTCCTGTCTTCGTAATCCGCAGAGGATGGAAGATCGAGCTGCGAACCCCTTTCCCCGGACATCGAGAATAATGAGCCGCCATCGATGGAAGCGGCGCATGTAAGGAGATCTGCTTTTGGGGCTGATTGCAACAGATCTTAAAATATCAACACATCCGGCATGCCGCACTCTCGATAACAAGGGCGAAGTAACCGTCTGCAAGGTGCAAACGGCCAACAGTGGTTCTAGTGATGACGCATCGAAAACAGCATAAATGCATACCGGGGCGTTCCGTCAAATCGCTTTTGGTCTCAGCATTGTTTACTTCGATGACCCTCTGTTCCGGCGGGAAATTGTTGGCTCAACAGGCCATAACGGTGAGTGTCGGCGCCGCAGAGCGTGCCACCATTCACGACCATGTCGCGGCCGTTGGAACACTGATCGCGCAGGAGGAAATTAGGGTAAACGCGCTTATCGAAGGCAAGGAAGTGAGGGAAATCCTCGTCGAGGTGGGCGCCGTCGTATCCAAGGGTCAACCACTGGCAATACTCGACGTAGCGGAGGCGAGCTTCGCGCTTGACAGAAACACGGTTCAACTTTCACGCGCCGCGGCTGCTGTCGCGCAAGAGCAGAGTAGGGTTGATGTCGCCGCCGTCAACGAGCGCGAGGCGCGTAAAGTTGTCGAACGAAGCAGATCACTGGTGGGCAGGGGAGTTGTGTCCCAGCAGCTTCTCGATGAACACGAGAATGCCTTTTCTCGGGTCAAGTCCCTGCTCGAGCTTGCGCATCAATCGCTGATGCTGGCTGAGGCGGATCGAAAACTGATCGAGCGCGAGCGCGCCGATATTGCGTTGACGATTGAACGAAGCACTGTGCGTGCGACAGAAGCGGGTAGGGTTCTCAGTCGCAACGCACGCATTGGCGCCATGACCTCATCCTCAGGCGCCCCGCTATTCATCTTGGCGAAAGACGGCCTCATCGAGATGGAGGCCAGTGTGAGCGAAGCGAGCTTTGTTCGCCTCGAAGAAGGGATGGTCGCTGAGATGAGCGTGGCCGGTGAACACGAAACGATCCAGGGTCGCGTGCGATTGAGCGCGGCGCAGATAGATCCTTTCACGCGTATGGGTACGGTGCGGCTGGCGCTCGACCAGCGTCACGCCTTGGTACCAGGCGCGTTCGTCCACGGCAGCATTGAGGTCGCACGGCGTTCAAATGTCACGGTACCTGCCACCGCCGTCAGGATCCAGAATGGCGAAGCCAGTGTTTTTGTCGTTGAAAACGATCGTGCGATCCTGCGCCCTGTAATCCTCGGTTCCCCGGCGGGTGCCGCGATAGAGGTCCTTTCCGGCGTTAAGGAAGGCGAGATCGTAGTCACCAAATCGGGTAGCTTCCTGAAGACGGATGAAAGGATACTGACCGTTCCGACCTCCGGTTTGAAAGCTGGCGAACTTTCCTCGTTAAAGGCCGAAGAGAGTGTGGCGCGATGAACAGCAATATTTCCGCATGGGCCATCCGGAACCCATTGCCGTCAATCCTGCTGTTCGCGGCCCTGACGATCGTCGGCATTTTCAGTTTTATAAAATTGCCGATCACCTATTTCCCGTCGATCAACGTCCCACTGGTAACCGTCACCATCGATCAATCGGGGGTGAAGCCGAGCGAACTCGAGACCGAAGTAACAAAACTCGTTGAGAATGCGATTGCGTCGTTGACGGGTGTTGAGGAGTTGACGTCAACCATCACGGAGGGTCGCTCAACGACCACGGTCGAATTCGAGCTCGGCGTAGTCTCGACCGACCGTGCCGTTACCGATGTTCGCGACGCCATTACCAAGATAAGATCCGATCTTCCGGACACGATCGATGAACCGATTATCGAACGAATGGAGCAAGAGTCACAGGCTGTCGTGACCTATGCTGTTTCCGGAGAAGGAATGAGCAAGTCGCAAATCTCCTGGTTTATTGATGACACGCTCATTCGCGAGCTGCAAGGCGTGCCGGGCGTCGGCCGCATTGATCGTGTCGGCGGCGTGGAGCGAGAAATTCATGTCGAGATCGACCCCAATCGGCTGCATGCGTACTCTTTGACAGCCAGCACTGTGAACAAAAGCCTGATGACGACCCAGTTGGACGCTTCCGGCGGACGTAGTGAGCTCAACGGCCGCGAACAGGCGCTGACGACGGCGGCGGCCGTCGAAACCGTCGATGATCTCGCAGGCCTTCGTATCGCAACACCCGGAACCCGGAACGTCCTTCTCGGCGAGCTCGGCGAGCTCTCCGACACCGTGGCGGAACCGCGCGATTTCGCGACATTGAATGGCTCCGACGTCGTCGGGTTTTCCATATACAGATCGCTCGGCGCGAGCGACGTGGCCGTTGCGGCATCGGTGGCCGAGGCCTTGCACAAATTAGGACCGCAGTATCCCCTGGTGAAGTTCGCAGTTGTGGACGACAGCGTCAGCTTCACCTCCGGAAATTATCGATCGGCGATCGACACCCTGCTAGAAGGCGCATTTCTCGCCGTCGTCGTCGTTTTCCTGTTTTTGCGAGACTGGCGCGCGACGCTCGTGGCG
>NZ_JBFUBG010000165.1:0-6537 GCF_056405875.1 Rhizobium sp. P1_E6
CCCACAAGCTCAACGTGCTCGAAGACGCGGCGGTCAAGGCACTGGTGGCCGAAATCGGCGCCGTCGATGTGCTCTTCAACTGCGCCGGCATCGTCCATAACGGTTCTGTGCTCGACATGAAGGATAGCGATCTCGAGTTTGCCATCGATCTCAACGTCAAGGCGATGATCCGCACCATCCGCGCAGTGTTGCCGGGCATGCTGGAGCGCAAGGATGGCTCGATCATCAATATGTCCTCGGTCGCCTCGAGCATCAAAGGCGTGCCGAACCGCTTTGCCTATGGCGTCACCAAGGCCGCCGTGATCGGGCTCACCAAGTCGGTCGCTGCCGATTATGTCACGCAGGGCGTGCGCTGCAACTGCATCTGCCCCGGCACGGTGGAAAGCCCCTCGCTGCAGGACCGCATGCGCGCCCAAGGCGATTATGACACGGCGCGCGCCGCCTTCATCGCCCGCCAGCCGATGGGCCGCCTCGGCACGCCGGAGGAAATCGCCGATCTCGTCGTCTATCTCGCGGGCGCCACCTATACGTCCGGCCAAGCCTACGCCATCGACGGCGGCTGGACGATCTGAGCTTTTCGCATGGCCGGCTCGCTGCGAAAGCGGATGCCGGCCAACCCAACGGCCTAGCCAAACGGGAAAGACATCATGACCCGCATCACCGACATCCGCGTCTTCGACCTTCGCTTTCCGACCTCGCAAAGCCTCGATGGTTCCGATGCGATGAACCCCGACCCGGATTATTCCGCCGCCTATGTAATCCTTGAGACCGACAAGCAAGGTCTCGCCGGCCACGGCTTGACCTTCACCATCGGCCGCGGCAACGACATCTGCTGCGCGGCGATCGAGGCGATGCGCCATCTGGTCGTCGGCACAGAACTGTCGGAGGTGAAGGCGCATCCCGGCAAATACTGGCGGCATCTGACGAGCGATAGCCAGCTTCGATGGATCGGGCCGGAGAAGGGCGCAATCCATCTTGCGACCGGCGCCATCGTCAATGCTGTATGGGATCTTCTTGCCAAGGAGGCCGGCAAGCCGGTCTGGCGTMTCGTTGCGGAATTGCCGGCCGAAGAGATCGCCGATATCGTCGATTACCGCTACCTCACCGACGTGCTGACACGCGAGGAAGCAATTGCCATCCTCAGACAAGCCGAAGCCGGCAAGGCGGAGCGCATCGCCACACTCGAGAAGGAAGGGTATGCCTGCTACACGACCTCGGCCGGCTGGCTCGGCTATGAGGACGAGAAGCTGCGCCGTCTCTGCCAGGAAGCGATCGATGCCGGCTTCAACCACATCAAGATGAAGGTCGGCCGTGACCTGCAGGACGATATCCGCCGCCTGAGGATCGCCCGCGAGGTGATCGGCCCGGACCGCTACCTGATGATCGACGCCAACCAGGTTTGGGAAGTCGGACAGGCTATCGACTGGGTCAAGCAACTCTCCTTCGCCAAGCCCTTCTTCATCGAGGAACCGACGAGCCCTGACGATGTCGCCGGCCACCGCAAGATCCGCCAGGGCATTTCCCCGGTGAAGGTCGCGACCGGCGAAATGTGCCAGAACCGCATCATGTTCAAGCAGTTCATCGCTGAAGGCGCGATCGATATCGTGCAGATCGACTCCTGTCGCATGGGCGGTCTGAACGAAGTGCTCGCCGTGCTCTTGGTCGCGGCGAAATTCGGCCTGCCGGTCTGGCCGCATGCCGGCGGTGTCGGGCTCTGCGAATATGTACAGCACCTGTCGATGATCGATTATGTGGCGGTGTCGGGCACCAAGGACGGCCGCGTCATCGAATATGTCGACCACCTGCACGAACACTTCCTCGATCCCTGCATCATCAAGGACGCCGCCTATATGCCGCCGACACGGCCCGGCTTCTCGATCGAGATGAAACCTGCCTCGATTGCCGGCTACACATTCCGTGGATAGGGCGGTAGGCGCCTTTTCAACGGCTTTCCCCGGCATGACTGCTGGGGAAAGCCGTAGGGCCGGCCATTGCAAAAAGCTCCCGGTTCTTCTATAAGATTGGCCTGTAAAGGCTGCTCGAAAGAGCCCTTTGCGAGCCTCGGGTAGCCCATTTGGCCTATTTCTAACTCGCTGTTTTTTCTCACATCTTTCGTTGATACGGAATCGATCTAGCAGATTGATTCTGTCACCTCCTGGTCAATTTTCGAACGTCCAGCCATCGAGAACGGGCGTCAGAAGGCGGTTTGCTCATATGCGCTCACCAGGTAGGCGCAGCCTGCCGATCTCGTGTTCCGGATTTGAAAAGGCGAACCCCCGATCCATCCCACGCCATAGCCCATAGAGTTGCAGCAACAGCACCTTCTCGGCTCTCAGCCGTCAGTTCCTTTGCCGGCGAAGATTAGGGACCAGTAATAGCTGATTCTTCTCAATGGGTTGGACCGCGGCCCGTCTACGGGATCAAAACAGCGGCTTTGCCGCGTCGATCGCAAAAATCATGTGGGGATGACACGACTTTAAAAGACGAATCGAATTTCTGTTAACTGACGGAGATATCAGGGGAAATTGTAATCCCTCTGTCGTAAACTCATGATCCTCGCCCCTCCCGCTAAGGGCTTGTCTGCCGGAGTACCTTGCCAGAATCGCTGCGATCGGTAATCGTCACGGATAAACAGCCGTTTCTGGTATTTTTCCGTGATGAAAGATTAGAGCGTGAGCAAGGCACAAAGGACTTCTCGGACCCTTCAGCGTAGCGTCGATGAGACGATCGGCGCCCATGCGTCGACGATCAGTTCGCAGTTGCAGGCGATCAGCGAAGCCCTGTTTCCGCCAACCGCGAGCAAGACACTGCGCCGCTTCACCTCGGGCGAGGCTGCCAAACTCATTGGTGTCTCGGATTCGACCTTGCGAAAGATGACGCTTGCCGGCGAAGGCCCGCAGCCCGATGTCGGCACCAACGGCCGACGACTATATTCCTTGCGCCAGCTCAATGAGCTGCGTGTCCTGCTTGCCGCCTCCGCCCGTGGACGTGAAGCGCATGAGTTCCTGCCGCGCCGCGGCGAGAACGACCATCTCCAGGTCATTGCCGTTACCAACTTCAAAGGCGGATCGGGCAAGACCACGACCTCCGTGCATCTTGCGCAATATCTTGCCCTGCAGGGTTACCGCGTGCTCGCCCTCGACCTCGACCCACAGGCCAGCATGTCCGCGATGCTCGGCGTCATGCCGGAGACCGATGTGCGCTCGAACGAGACGCTCTATGCGGCGATCCGTTATGACGAGGAGCGTCGCCCGCTATCCGAGGTCGTGCGAAACACGTATTTTGACGGTCTGGATCTCATTCCCGGCAATCTCGAACTCATGGAGTTCGAGCACACGACACCACGCGCGCTGACCCGCGGCCACCGGGATGGCGAAGGCGTGTTTTTCATGCGCGTCGCCAAGGCGCTCGACGATGTCGCCGAAAATTATGACGTCGTCGTCCTGGATTGCCCGCCGCAGCTCGGTTACCTGACGCTGAGTGGCCTTTGCGCCGCAACCTCGATGATCGTCACCGTGCATCCGCAGATGCTGGACGTGGCGTCCATGAGCCAGTTTTTGCTGATGACCCATGATCTTCTCGCCGTCGTGCGGGAAGCGGGCGGCGAGCTCAATTATGATTTCATCCGTTATCTACTGACCCGCTACGAGCCGCAGGATGCGCCGCAGACGAAAGTCGCTGCCCTCTTGCGCAATCTGTTCGACGATCACGTCATGATCAATGCGATGGTGAAATCGGCGGCGGTCTCCGATGCCGGCCTCACCAAGCAGACGCTCTATGAGATCGGCCGCGAGAACCTGACGCGTTCGACCTATGATCGTGCGATGGAAGCGCTCGATGCCGTCAATGGAGAGGTCGAGATGCTGATCCGGCAGGCATGGGGGCGCATATAATGCTCTCCTTGATCAATACCGATTTACCTTGTTTCGACGGAGCAGCGGATCTGTTGGGAGCTCCCAACAAGAGGGGCTGGCGTGTAAGTATCCGGCTAAGATCCGTCCGTCTATCGGCAGCCATCACGCGTGTTGGGAGCTCCCAACTGCGCTATTCCGGCTTGCCCGCATCCGACTGGAAAGGAGAGAATTGATGAGCAGACGCGATACGGTCAATTCACTTTTCATGCGTAAAACGGATGCATTGGCGCCATCTGCCGGTGTCGAGAAGAACCCGGACAGGGTGCGCACTGGTGCCGTCTCGGCCATGGGCGCATCTCTGCAGGAGATGACGGAAGCGGCACGTGCGGTCGGAAGACTGCAGGAGCAGATTTCGTCAGGATTTTCCGTTCTGGAGATCGACCCATCGGACATTTCCAATTCCTCCATCAGCGATCGTATCCCGATCGAGCGTGATGCTGATTTCGATGCGCTGGTGACAAGCATTGCCGAACACGGCCAGAAGGTGCCGATCCTGGTGCGCCCCGATCCTAACAAGGAAGGGCATTACCAGATCGCCTATGGCCGCCGCCGCCTGCGTGCTGCGGCAAAGCTTGGGCTCAAGGTCAAGGCGATCGTCCAGAGCTTGAGCGACAATGAACTGGTCATCGCACAGGGCAAGGAAAATCTCGACCGGCAGGATCTCTCCTTCATCGAGAAGGCGCTGTTTGCCCATCGTCTCGAAGAGGCCGGTTATCCGCGCGAAGTCATTATTGCGGCACTCTCGACCGATAAGGCCGATCTCAGCCGTTATATCTCGGTTGCCCGTGGCGTGCCGCACACTGTGATCCTGGCGATCGGCCCGGCTCCCAAGGCAGGCCGCGCGCGATGGCTGGCTCTCGTCGATGCCGTCTCTTCTTCGCCGACAAAGGTGGAGGCGATCATTGGAGACCAGGCCTTTGCCGATCTCGACACCGATCAGCGCCTGCAGCGCGTATTGTCGAAAATCGCTGCGCGTGATGCCAAGAAGACAACAGGCGAGACCTGGAAAACGCGCCACGGTCAGAAGGCAGCGCAGATCGAACGCTCCGGAGCCAGGACGCGTATCACGTTCGATGAACGCATGGTGCCGGAATTTGCCGATTATCTCACGACCCGGCTGGATGAACTCTTCGAGGAGTTCGGCGCCGTCAGGTCACAACAATAACTGTTGGCAGGCTAGGCCTGCCGATGAGGATCTAACTGTCATGAAAAGGAGCCAATAGGCAAAGAAAAAGGCCCCCGAACAAACATCCGGAAGCCCTCTTCTCTCGTTTAGCACCTAGAGAATCGCACTTCCCGGAATCGCTGTCAAGGTATTTGAACGCCGTTTTGGCGGGCGCCGATGATTTGCCTTTGCATAAGGTGAACCACGATGGATACGGGATTTGTCACGACGCCTTTTGGGCGGCGGCCGATGTCACTTGCCTTGATAAGAGGTCAGCTTCAGGCCGAATCAATTAAACCAGATAAGTCCGTCGACAAGTGGAAGGTGTTTCGCGACGTCTGCGAAGCACGTCCGCTGCTCGACATTTCTGACCGCACACTGGCTGTATTGAACGCCCTTCTATCCTTCTATCCCGAGAGCCATCTCTCTGGTGAAGCGAGTATGGTCGTCTTTCCATCCAACCGGCAGCTCATGGTCAGGGCGCACGGCATCGCAGTCACGACGCTGCGCCGGCACCTAGCGGCTCTGGTGGATGCCGGGCTCATCACCCGCAAGGATAGCGCCAACGGCAAACGTTTTGCCYGCCGGAAGAGCTCAGGCGAGTTGGAAGATGCCTACGGCTTCAGCCTAGTGCCGCTTCTTGCCCGCAGCGAAGAACTGTCTGCCATGGCTCAAAAGATCGAGGCCGACCGGCTTGCACTTCGACGTGCGCGCGAGCGTCTGACGATCTGCCGCCGCGATGTCCGCAAACTGATCGAGACCGCGGTCGCCGAAGGCGTTCCCGGTAACTGGGACGACGTCGAGGTTGCCTACGCCCATCATCTCGCATGCCTGTCCCGCAATGCCGCGGCTTGCGATCTGGACAGCGTGCGCCTGAAGCTCGAAATCCTTCGCGCTGACATCGTCAATCTGTTGACGAACTTCGATAATTTCAAAAAAACGAGCGCCAGTGTGGTTCAAAATGAACCGCACATACAGAATTCAGATACAGATTATCTTGAATTAGAATCTTGTGCGACGGTGCAAACAGAAACGCTGCCGCCTGCGACAGAACCAGTTGATACTAGCGGACCCCAGAAAATATTCCCTCTTGCACTCATCCTGCAGGCTTGCCCGCAAATCAGCGATTATGCTCAGGGAGGGCCGATCAGGGGATGGYGGGATCTCCTGACCGCTGCCGTCACCGTGCGTTCCATGCTTGGGATAACGCCGCAGACGTATCAGGCAGCCTGCGAAAGTCTCGGCCGGGAAAATGCCGCTGTCACCATTGCCTGCATGCTAGAGCGAGCCACCCATATCAACTCACCGGGCGGCTATCTGCGGGATCTGACCCGCAAGGGAGGGCGCGGAGAATTCTCGCTTGGACCGATGCTGATGGCGCTGGTACGTCAGAACAGTCCGGTCGCGCGCAGGGCCTGAGAGGATTTGAGCAAGGTCGATAACCGCTTGCCGTGACCA
>NZ_JBFUBG010000166.1:0-6532 GCF_056405875.1 Rhizobium sp. P1_E6
GCCTTGGGCTGTCTTCGCCGCACACTACACAGACTTGCMGGGAGGTCAAAGGCAGGCTTCAACAAGTCTGTGTAAATCCACGATGTAAACCTTTACATGCCCGATGTAAAGGTTTACATATGGCCAACATAAGCGGATGGGAGCCGCAGGAGGAAAATCATGAGCATGGATACCGCAGAGGCTGCGCCGGTGGTGTTGTCCGCCAGGCGCATTTGCAAGTCTTTCAGCGGCGTGCAGGTTCTTTTCAGCGTCAATTTCGATCTTCGCGCCGGTGAAATTCACGCGCTGATGGGCGAAAACGGTGCTGGAAAATCGACCCTCGTCAAGATTCTCTCCGGTTTCGAGCAGCCGACATCGGGTGAAATCCTGCTGGATGGCAAGGTCGTGGCGCTCCCGCCGAACGGTGCGGCCGAGGCGCTCGGAATCGTCATTATCCATCAAGAATTCAATCTCGCCGAACATCTGACCGTGACCGAGAGCCTGTTTCTCGGGCGCGAGGTTACGCATTTCGGCGTGCTCGACCGCAAGCATATGCGAGCTGAGACGCGCCGGGTGCTCGACCTGCTCGGTTCGCATGTCGACGAGAATGCAATGATCAGTTCGCTTTCCATCGCCGACAAACAGATGGTCGAGATCGCCAAGGCCATCAGTCGCGATGCGCGCGTCGTCTTCATGGACGAGCCGACGGCAGTCCTGTCGCGCGAGGAAACCAGCATGCTCTTCAAGCAGGTGCGTAAACTGCGCGATCAGGGCACCAGCTTTGTCTTCGTTTCCCACAAGTTGGACGAGGTGATGGAGTTGACCGACATGGTCACGGTCCTGCGTGACGGCCAATGGGTGAAGACGGCGCCGACCTCTATGCTGGACGGTGAATCCATCGCTCAGCTCATGGTTGGCCGGGAGCTTTCCAGCCTCTATCCCGCCAAGGTCGAACCCAACGTCGACGAAGAAATCGTGCTTCGCGTCAGTTCAGTTTCGACCGGCTATGTGCAGGACGCGAGCTTTGAGGTGCGCAAGGGCGAAGTGATTGGCTTTTCCGGACTGATCGGCTCGGGCCGCACGGAATTGATGGAGGCGATTGCCGGCCTTCGTTCACGGCTTTCGGGCGAGGTCGTCATCCATGGCGAGAGCGTGTCTTCGGGCGATGCGCGCGCCGTCAATCGCGCTGGCCTTGCCTACATGACCAAGGACCGCAAGTCGAAAGGCCTGCTGCTCAGTTCGGGCATGATTGCCAATCTGACGCTGCAGTCGCTCGAGCGTCATGTCAGCCACGGTTATCTCAGCCCCGGCAGCGAGGCGGCGGCTCTTGCCAAGGCCAAGCGCCGCTTCGACATCAGGGTACGCGACGGCAATATCATTGCTGGGCGCATGTCGGGCGGCAACCAGCAGAAGCTGCTTCTGGCCAAGGTCATGGAGACCGAGCCGCAGATCATCATCATCGATGAGCCGACACGAGGGATCGATGTCGGCACCAAGCAGCAGATCTATCATTTCATCTCGGCGCTCGCCCGCGACGGGCGGGCAATCATAGTCGTCTCCTCGGAGATGCCCGAGGTCATCGGCCTCTGTACGCGCGTGGCCGTCATGCGCGAGGGTCGGATTGTCGGCATCCTCGAGGGCGATGAAATTTCCGAGCAGGAAATCATGCGTTACGCGGCAGGCCTGAAGCGTCAGGTAGCCGCCTGACGCCGGCAGAGCGCGGTATGGGCGGCCCGCACGCGGGACAAACAAGATGCCCAGTAGTAATGGGACGGGAGGTTGGTTTTGGACATGAGTGTTAACGAGGAGACCAGGGAAATCCGGCGCAGATCCTGGCGTGATGTCGATCTTCGTGCGGTAGCGCCCTTTGCCGCACTGGCCTTGCTCCTCATCGTGGGCGCGCTGGTCAATCCCAATTTCATCGGCCTCACCAACCTTACGAATGTCGCGACGCGCTGCGCCTTCATTGCGATCATCGCCGTCGGCGCGACCTTCGTGATCTCGGCCGGCGACCTCGACCTTTCCGTCGGCTCCATGGTGGCCTTTGTCGCCAGCCTGATGATCCTACTGATCAATTCCGGCGTCATCGCCGATCCGACGCTGATGCTGGTTGCAGCTGTCGTCTTCGCCGTGGTCGCCGGAGCGCTCTGTGGTCTTGCAAACGGTCTCATCACGACGGTCGGCAAGATCGAACCCTTCATTGCCACCCTTGGTACGATGGGCATCTACCGCGGCTTGACGACATGGCTGTCGCAGGGCGGTGCGATCACGCTGCGCTCTGCGGATATCCAGACGCTTTATCGCCCTGCCTATTTCGGCAGTTTTCTCGGCGTGCCGGTGCCGATCGTCGTCATCCTGGCGGTCACCGCGGTCGCAGCCTTCATTCTCTATCGCACGCGTTACGGCCGGCATGTTGTGGCTGTCGGCTCGAACAGCGATGTGGCGCGCTATTCCGGTATTGCGGTAAACCGCGTGCGCACCATCGCCTTCGTCATTCAGGGTCTCTGCGTGGCGATTGCAGTGCTGCTCTACGTGCCACGCCTTGGCTCGACTTCGGCAACGACCGGCATCCTGTGGGAGCTGCAGGCGATCACGGCCGTCGTCGTTGGTGGCACGGCGCTGAAGGGCGGGGCCGGCCGGGTATGGGGCACGATCTGCGGTGCCTTCATTCTCGAACTCGTCGGCAACATCATGCTGCTTTCGAACTTCATCAGCGAATATCTCATCGGCGCGATCCAGGGTGCGATCATCATCATCGCCATGCTGGTGCAGCGGTCGCTGGTGCGCAAATCGTAAGGCAGCCTGTTTTTCGAATTGGCCGGGCTATCCAGGGCACCCGGTTCGGATTGGAGAAGTCCCTGATATTTTTGGGAGGAAATAGCATGCGCAAGCTCATGTTGGGTCTGGCTGTTGCGGGGGTGGCTTTTGCCGGCGCAGCCTACGCCCAGGACAAGAATTATACGATCGGTGTGTCCATTCCGGCCGCTGACCATGGCTGGACGTCGGGCGTCGTGTTTCACGCCGAGCGCGTTGCCAAGAAGCTGATGGCCGAACATCCGGGCCTGAACGTCATCGTCAAGACCTCGCCGGATGCCGCAACGCAGGCAAACGCCGTACAGGACCTCGATACGCAGGGCATCGATGCGCTTGTCATCCTGCCTTCCGATCCGGATCCGCTCGTCAACGCCATCAAGGAAGTCAAGGGCAAGGGCAAGTTCGTTGCGCTCGTCGACCGTGCGCCGTCGAGCAACGACAATTCCGTGCGTGACCTTTACGTTGCCGGCAACAACCCGGCGCTCGGCGAAGTCGCCGGCAAGTACATTGCTGGAAAGACGCCAGAAGCCGAAGTCGTTATCATCCGCGGTCTGCCGATCCCGATCGACCAGCAGCGCCAGGACGGCTTCGACAAGGGTATCGCCGGCTCCAAGGTCAAGGTTCTCGACCGTCAGTACGGCAACTGGAACCGCGACGATGCCTTCAAGGTCATGCAGGACTATCTGACGAAGTATCCGAAGATCGACGTCGTATGGTGCCAGGATGACGACATGGCTGTCGGCGTTCTGCAGGCCATCGAGCAGGCCAAGCGCACCGACATCCAGTATGTCGTTGCCGGCGCCGGCTCCAAGGACATGATCAAGAAGGTCATGGATGGCGACAAGCTGATCCCGGTCGACGTTCTCTATCCGCCGGCAATGGTCGGTACGGCAATGGAACTGACGGCTGCTGCGCTTTACGATCAGGTTCCGGTTCACGGCAACTACATCCTGGACGCGACGCTCGTCACCAAGGAGAATGCCAAGAACTTCTACTTCCCGGACTCTCCGTTCTGATAACCGCTTTCGATGAATGCGCCCGTTCGCAAGGATGGGCGCATTTTCGTGCCTTCAGACAAGTTGCAGCCAAAATGCGGCACGTACCTCTTGCCCATCTGCGGCGAGCGTGATTAGGTCCAGTCCGCGTTGATTTTCGGCTAACCCGCCAAATCCTTCGCATTGGCGGGGAGGCGCCTTTTCTTTACCGAACGGCGCACTAGGATTTATCGAAAACGTTTACGATCGATATTCAGGGAGGAATCTGACATGAAGACGATCAAGGGCCCCGGCCTGTTCCTTGGGCAATTCGCGGGCGATACCGCGCCTTTCAATTCCTGGGACGCGATCACCAAATGGGCGGCCGACACCGGCTACAAGGGCGTGCAGGTTCCGACCTGGGCAAGCCAGCTCATCGACCTCAAGAAGGCGGCGACCTCCAAGGACTACTGCGATGAATTCGCAGGCAAGGCGCGCGAAAATGGCGTCGAGGTCACCGAACTTTCCACCCACCTGCAGGGCCAGCTCGTTGCCGTTCATCCGGCCTATGACGAAGCCTTCGATGGTTTTGCCGCACCTGAAGTGCGCGGCAATCCGAAGGCGCGCCAGGAATGGGCCGTGCAGCAGGTCAAGTATGCCCTGACGGCTTCCAAGCATCTCGGCCTCAAGGCGCATGCGACCTTCTCCGGGGCGCTTGCCTGGCCCTTCATCTATCCCTGGCCGCAGCGCCCTGCCGGTCTCGTCGAGACCGCCTTCGACGAGCTTGCCCGCCGCTGGAAGCCGATCCTCGACCATGCCGACGAAAACGGCATCGACGTCTGCTACGAAATCCATCCGGGCGAAGACCTGCACGACGGCATCACCTACGAGATGTTCCTGGAACGCGTCGGCAACCATCCGCGCGCCAACATGCTTTACGATCCGTCGCACTACGTTCTGCAGTGCCTCGACTATCTCGACAATATCGACATCTACAAAGACCGCATCAAGATGTTCCACGTCAAGGATGCGGAGTTCAATCCGACCGGACGCCAGGGCGTTTACGGCGGCTATCAGGGCTGGGTCGAGCGTGCCGGCCGCTTCCGCTCGCTGGGCGACGGCCAGGTCGATTTCGGCGCCGTCTTCTCCAAGATGACCGCCAACAACTTCGATGGCTGGGCCGTGGTCGAATGGGAATGCGCGCTGAAGCATCCGGAAGACGGCGCGCGTGAAGGCGCTGAATTCGTCGCGGCGCACATCATCCGCGTCACTGAAAAGGCCTTCGACGATTTCGCTGCCGGCGGCACCGATCAGGCGGCCAACCGACGCATGTTGGGTCTGTCGTAACCGGATCAGGATTTCGAGGAGAATATCATGGCAATCGAAGCATCATCCGAACAGACCCGCGAGCCGCGCATCCGGCTCGGCATGGTCGGAGGCGGGGCTGGCGCCTTCATCGGCGCCGTCCACCGTATCGCCGCGCGTATCGACGATCAGTATGATCTGATCGCCGGTGCATTGTCGTCGACGCCGGAAAAGGCTGCACAGTCGGGTCGTGATCTCGGTCTCGATCCGTCGCGCACCTATTCCAGCTACCGGGAAATGGCGATCCGCGAAGCCAAGCTGAAGAACGGCATCGAAGCCGTTTCCATCGTCACGCCGAACCACGTGCACTATGATGCGGCGAAGGAATTCCTGCGCCGCGGCATCCACGTCATCTGCGACAAGCCGCTGACCTCAAACCTTGCCGATGCCAAGAAGCTGAAGAAGGTTGCCGACGAGAGCGGCGCTCTCTTCATCCTGACGCATAACTACACCGGCTATCCGATGGTCCGTCAGGCGCGCGAAATGGTCGCCAATGGCGAGCTTGGCGATATCCGCATCGTTCAGGCCGAATATCCGCAGGACTGGCTGACGGAAGCGATCGAGCAGTCCGGCCAGAAGCAGGCCGCATGGCGCACCGACCCGGCGCAATCAGGCGTCGGCGGTTCGACCGGCGATATCGGCACGCATGCCTATAACCTTGCGTCCTTCATCACCGGCCTGGAACTCGACAGCCTTGCTGCCGATCTCGACAGCTTCGTGCCGGGCCGTCGTCTCGACGACAACGCCCACGTGATGCTGCGCTTCAAGGCCAAGGGGTCGGAAAAGCCGGCCAAGGGCATGCTCTGGTGCAGCCAGGTGGCGCCGGGCCACGAGAACGGTCTCAAGGTGCGCGTCTATGGCACCAAGGGTGGTTTCGAATGGGTCCAGGCCGATCCGAACTACCTCTGGTACACGCCGTTTGGCGAGTCAAAGCGGTTGATCACCCGCAACGGCGCCGGTTCCGGTGCTGCTGCTGCCCGGGTTTCACGCGTTCCCTCCGGTCATCCGGAAGGTTATCTCGAAGCCTTTGCGACGATCTATACGGAAGCCGCACACGCCATCAACGCCCACAAGAAGGGCAAGGCTGTCGATAAGGCCGTGGTCTACCCGACAGTCGATGACGGCGTGAAGGGTGTCGCCTTCGTCGAGGCCTGCGTCGCGTCGTCCAAGCGCAACGGTGCCTGGGTCAAGGTCTGAATTTCCGAGCCAATCAGGCGCATGTCATTAAAAAACGCCGGGGCGGTTGGATATCGCCCCGGCGTTTTTTCTGCGGTGATCAGGCGGCAACCGCAGTGCGGTTGCGCTTCAGCAGGTGTTCGATGCTGAAAGGTCCGGCGCCGGCGGCGACCAGATAAAGGAAGACGAAGCAGAACAGGATTGCCGCGACGCCGCCATTCTGC
>NZ_JBFUBG010000167.1:0-6479 GCF_056405875.1 Rhizobium sp. P1_E6
CCCCTCTTTACAGAATGAAAATCTGTCGTCCTAACCGATAGACGAAGGGCGCGTGCTGTGGTGGCGCCCTTATAGTCAGKCACTTCCGATCCCGCAAGCGGCAAATTCGAAATTTTGCAAAAAAATGACAGGCTGTTCCGCTGGTAGCAAATGAAGATTATTCGAGCCAAATCAACGGGCTGCGGCGGCCATCGGAAATTTGGTGCCGGCCGCTTCCCTCACGTCATGCTTTCAAAGGGTTGAAAGTCAGATCGCCCGTGCCGAGGCAATCGGCGCGCTCTTGCGGCCGCAGCCCCAGTTCCAGTCGCGGGCATTGCCGGTGTCCAGGTGGACCGAATCCGTATGGCAATAGGTGCCGACGCCACCGCGGTTCGGCAGCGAGCGGATATATTGGGCAATATCCCATTTGCTGATGCCGTCGACCTGGATATCGGCCGCCTCACAGCTCTTGTGCATCGATTCCTCGGCGCCGCCGACTTCCCGGTTATGCTGCGGATCGCGGTAGCCCGATGTCACGACGACTGGCTTGCCGAAATGAGTCTCGACCGTCTTGATGACCCGCATGAGATCGGGCTTGAAGCAGCCGACCTGGACGTTGTCGTTCTGCACATGCAGGCCGTTTGGCGCGATACGCGTCATGCCCGGCAGCGATGCCTTCTGCAAGAGCCCGGAAAGGCTGCTGAGCAGATTCTGCTTCGGCGCGCTGTAGAGCGCATTCATCGTCGATCCCGGGATATCCCCGCTGGCAAGGGAGGCTGTCTGATCAGGCGCAAACTTCGTGCTGGTATTCTGCGACGATCGCTGCGGCAGCATCTCGCCCTGCTGTGGCTCGGGCGCGCTGAACACGCTCGATCTCGGAACCGCGTTCTGAGGTGCGTAAGCGTTGGCACCCTGCGGCTGGATGACCGTGGAGGTCGAGTTGTTCTGTGGCGGCGCTGGGTGATCGGAGAAAATGCTCATCGCCTGCGCGTTGATTCGCGTCGATTGCAGGACGAGACCGCCGATATTGGACGGCTGCTGCTGCTGCATGGCAGGATCGACGGGCGGGACCGGCGCCGCATTCGGATCCTGCGCGGCGACCTGCGGATCGACACCGGAGACATTCGTCAGCATCGGGTCGCGATAGAGCTGTTTAGACACTGTGGGAGATGCGGCCGGCATTGCCGCTGCCAGCCGGGGCGCCGGCTGTCCTGCTGCAGCCGGTGTGGCGACGGCGGCCGAATCAAGTGCCTTCTTGTCGGAAACGCAGCCGGAAAGCGCCAGGACAGAGCTGGCGATCAGCAAAGCACCAACAGCCTGCCGGCGCGGAGTGGCAATCCGCTTGTTATTCTTGGTCAACCGCGAAATCTCCGGTGAATGCGGAAGGCGCCCGAAAGCGCACTTCCGTTACGATAGAGCCGGAGAATGCCGCGTGAAGCTTGCCCGCAGCTTGGCTTACCAGGCGCCGGTATTGCCCATCGAAAGCCAGGGCTCGGTCGGGGCCAGTTTCTCGCCCTTTTGCAGAATCTCGATTGAGATGCCGTCAGGCGAACGCACGAAGGCCATATTACCGTCGCGCGGCGGACGGTTAATCGTAATACCGCTATCCATCAATTTCTGGCAAATCGCGTAGATGTCATCCACCTCATAGGCGAGGTGACCGAAATTGCGTCCTCCGGTATAATCCTCCTCGTCCCAGTTATAGGTAAGTTCGAGGCAGGGAGTCTTTTCGCTACGGGCACGGTCGATATCGTCCCGGGCAGCCAGGAAAACGAGCGTGAAGCGGCCCTTCTCGTTCTCATGGCGGCGGACTTCCTCGAGACCGAACAGGGTGGAGTAAAAATGGAGGGAGGCGTCGAGATCTTTGACGCGAACCATGGTGTGGAGATAACGCATTTTGTTTCCTCTCTCTTTTCAGGCTAGCCCGTCTGGGTAACGGACACCAGCTTCGGGCAAGTCATCGCTATAAAATGTACAGTTGGGAATAACCGAAAACTAGGACTTGCGCTTATCCGTTACCAAGATGTTAATCTTGATTTCAAGAATCAGTTAACCGTAACAGTGTGACGCGTATTGAGGGGCTGGCGACATGGCTGACAGGATTTCATCGAATGGCTTTACCGACCTTGAAGAGTTGTCGGGAGAACCGGTTGACCTCGTTGAAATCACCGGCGTGGTGAAATGGTTCGACGTGGCCAAGGGTTTTGGCTTCATCGTTCCCGACAACGGCATGCAGGATGTGCTGCTGCACGTAACCTGCCTGAGGCGCGACGGCTACCAGACCATTCTTGAGGGCACCCGCATCGTCGCTCTCATCCAGCGCCGCGAGCGTGGCTTCCAGGCCTTCAAGATCCTCTCCATGGATCAGTCGACTGCGATCCATCCCTCGCAGATGCCGCCGGTTCGCACCCATGTGCAGGTCACTGCAACCAGTGGCCTCGAGCGCGCCCTGGTGAAGTGGTTCAACCGCACCAAGGGCTTCGGCTTCCTCACACGCGGTGAGGGCACGGAAGACATCTTCGTGCATATGGAAACGCTCCGCCGCTTCGGCCTCACCGAACTGCGCCCCGGCCAGGTGGTACTGGTGCGCTTCGGTGATGGCGAGAAGGGGCTGATGGCTGCGGAGATCCATCCTGACGTTCCGAGCCCGGTCGGCCGGTCTCATTGATGCGTGGCCTGGTCTCTGTCGAGATGATGAGAAGCGCCTTGATGGCGCTTTTTTTCATGGTCGCTCTGCCGGCATTTGCGCAGCAGGACATGCACTTCGATAAAGAGCCGCTGATCATCCAGACGGCTACCGGCAAAATGCTGCACTTCACCGTGGAGATCGCTGCTACCGGCGACCAGCGCGCCTATGGCCTGATGTTCCGCAAGGCAATGGCTGAAGACGCTGGCATGATCTTTGATTTCGGCGTGTCGCGGCGCGTCACCATGTGGATGGAAAATACCGTCCTGCCGCTCGACATGCTTTTCGCGGATGACAGGGGTGTCATCACCCATATCAAGGAAGACGCAAAGCCCTATTCCCGCGACATCATCGATTCGATGGGTGAGGTCCGCTATGTGGTCGAGGTGAACGCCGGCACGGCCCACAAGCTCAATATCCGCCCTGGCGACCGTCTCGTCAGCGCCACGACAACAAAAAAGGCGAAGTAAGCCTGTGAAATCTGCCGGCTGAGGTGGATTTATGGGGTTGCTAGGGCAGGGGGAAGCGTGTATTCCCGCTGCCATCAAAGGCTCGGAGTGTAGCGCAGTCTGGTAGCGCATCTGGTTTGGGACCAGAGGGTCGGGAGTTCGAATCTCTCCACTCCGACCATTTTTCTCCCAATATTTCTGTTATTTGAGATCGGCTTCGCGGTTTGTAGAGGCCTTTTGGCTACCGTGCCGATTTTTGCTCAGGAAGTTTCCCGGTCAGGAAAATGGTGGCGATGCCATCGCTTCGCAAAGCACGCCTACTCACGTGCGCCGTGATTCAGCCCTGAGCAAGCAGGCCGACATATTGAGCATAGCTGATCGCCGCGTAGAAAAACGCAGTGATACTTGCTCCAATCATGATGGCATGGAATTCTGCCRAGGTTCTCATCGCTCTCACCCGTGTCACAACGGTTGGTAGGTACCCTAGTCGCCTATGCCGCTTATAACAATTAGAAAGCGATCAAAACATGCAACAATCCGAAACATTTCGGATTGTGTAACAGAATTGCCCGCTTATCCACACACGGCGGCGAATAAGGGCTGCGCATCAAGCGCTCTGTATAAGAAACGCGCTACGCGGCGTTCGGTTTCGCCGACCTGCCAATGCCGCAGCAGCGGCGTTTTTCCCTTGAAAAAACGGGGATTTGCGGATAAGCAAAATTCACTTCTTCCTGCCATGTTCGGTGTGGAAGAAAGCCTGGTTCCAGGTTGAGTTATGAAAGGCGGGCGTTGCCCGCATATCGGAGGCGCCGCAGTCATGTCTGCTAAGATCTATCGTCCGGCCAAGACCGCAATGCAGTCCGGCAAAGCCAAAACCCACCTCTGGGTGCTGGAGTTCGATCAGGAGCAGCCGCGCAAGATCGACCCGATCATGGGCTACACGTCTTCAGGCGATATGCGCCAGCAGCTGAAGCTGACCTTCGAAACGCAGGAGCTTGCTGAAGCCTATGCCAAGCGCAGCGGGATCGAATACCGCGTTATCGCTCCAAAGGAGCCTGCACGACAGGTCGTCGCTTATCCGGATAACTTCCGTTATACGCGCACGCAGCCCTGGACGCACTGATCCGTCTTCGGTGTGATACAGAATATGCCTGATGCCGCGGATCGCGGCATATAGATGGCCCCTTAGCTCAACTGGATAGAGCAGCTGCCTTCTAAGCAGCAGGTCGCAGGTTCGAGTCCTGCAGGGGTCGCCAGTTTTCCAGAGAATTTGCTAGATATCGCGACTGTGGCCAAGCGCTACATTGCAATCGGAAGCAAGAATTAAGCCGGCGTGCATCGTCATATCCGATGCACCGCCGGCTTTTGTTTTCTTCGCTCGTAGCCGCTTAGCTCTCAGGCGATAGCGTCATGGATGTGCCTGTCGCGGCAACATTGATGCCGAGCTGGCCGGTGACGCTGATCGTCTGCAGGTGGACCGAGCCGGAAGTGCCGCCGAAGAGCACGTTGGTGCCGATGCCGCCGACGAGTGTGGCTTCAGCGGTCGCGCCCTGGTAGAGGCCAGCCAACGAGCCGCGGTGATAGCCGGCCGTCGGCGCAAACACTGCCCAAAGCAGGCGGCCACGTGTGGTAAAGCCGAGATCCACGCCGAACTTGCGCAACGCACCACTGTAGTGCTCAGGCGATTCGTTGCTGCTGGTCGGCTGGAAGACGCAATCGATCTGCTTGGAAGACCCGAGCACATAGCCTATGCCGCCGCCGATATCGCAAGCGAGGTAGCCGATCTTTACGCCCCCGCTTACATCGGGAGCTACCGGCGGCTCCCGCCGCACCAAGTCCGCTGCGCTGGCGCTCATGGCAAAAGCCTGGAGCAAAGAGGCTGCGGCGATTGTGGTCGCGAGTATCTTTTTCATTTTCGTCTCCTTTGATATCGCAGGAAGGATATACCGTCGGCTTTGTCATAACCAAGGCAGGAAAGTCTTCGCAGTCATTTTGGTTCCGAGAGTCGGCTGTGCCAGGCCGCCGCGGCCATCTTTTATGGAACCCTATCGGGCCGCATCGGTTGTCCAGATGTCCATTTTTTCGAACAATGGAGAGCAGAATGAGCAAAACCGATGCAGACGAAAATCCGCAAGAAAACAGAGCGGCAGGTAGAGAACACCAGTGCCGGAGGACATCTTGGCGGCACTTACTTCGGCCAGCAACCGGATGGCAAAACAGCCTCCTCCAGCAGCGCCGAGGCGCGGAAATCCCGTCCGAACGACGGAAGCAACTGATCTGATTGAGGGTTATACGACCATTGCGGCCGGCCAGCAGGCCGGCCGCGCTCATCCAAAGGGGCTATATTTGACCCATTTTGAAGCAGTGCCAGATAGTTATTTTAGAATATATTAACTATCATATATTTTTGAGAGCGCCGCCGAAAACATTCACAACTTGACCGCGTTTAATCCGCACGGGTTATTCCGATGGAGGACGGCCCGCTCGATCGAAGGTACGCGCGTTCCTCGGTTTGTCGAAAAAACGGAGGAAGTCATGAAGTGCATTTCTCACATGCGGTCGCTTGCGTTTTTTGCTTCGGCCTGCATCGTTTTGTCATTATCTGCCGCCACTGCGCGAGCGCTCGATCTTGGCGTTTCTGCCAATGTTGGAGGCATAAGTGCGGATGTGGGCGCATCGGCCAACTCAGGCGGTTTAAACACGAAAGCGAACGCCTCCGTCGGCGGCGCCAAGGGCGTGAACGCTGATGTGGGTGCAGACGTCGGCGGGCGAGATGGCGTCAATGCCAACGTCGATCTTGGTGCTGGTGGCAGCCGCAGTCTCAACGCAAAAGTCAACGCACGTGCTCTCGACAGCTCTGGTACAGGCGCAAATGTCGATGTTCGCCTCAGCGGCGAAGATGCAACAAGCTCTACGCTTTTTGGGCCGAATGGCTTGAATCTCGGCCCTGGCGGCGGCGCTGATGAAGTCGGTGACGGAGCCGGCTCAGTGGCCGGGGCCAGCAGCTCGTCCTCGGCGGTTGTCGAGCGTTTCAGGACAATGCCTGTCAATGACCGGCGCAAGATGCTGATCCGCTGCCGGGACATATCTGTTTCCGGAGGCTACGACCCGGAGCTTGCAGGACTTTGCGGGCTGCTGCGCTCCGCCGCCTCCCGCTAAAGACATGCGTAAAACAAAGACCTAAAGAGCGTGGCAAGCCGATCTCATGGATCCTGACAAGCTTTAGTAAACTGCACGAAAAACCCGCCGGCAATCAGTCGGCGGGTTTTGAATCTCCATGCGCGTCCGATCAGTGCAGGATCTGGCTGAGGAACAGCTTGGTGCGCTCGTGCTGAGGATTGTCGAAGAATTCAGCCGGCGAATTC
>NZ_JBFUBG010000168.1:0-6350 GCF_056405875.1 Rhizobium sp. P1_E6
CACTGGGATTCCGTCACTCTATTGTTGAAAGCGGGCGCAGCCTGTCAGGGAGCCGACCTCACCGGTCAGTGGCTCTATGACGAATGCACGAAGCGAAAATAACCGTGCGCGCCTGAAAACGGGAGCTTTGAAATGTCTCACTGGAATGGATTCATGAAGGCTGCTGCGATAGGCAGCCTTGCCGTCCTGCTCTTTGCAAGGGCCGCTCCGGCAGAGGACTTCGTCAATACGGGCTATTTCGGGGATGTGGCGATCAAGGGCTATGATCCGGTCGCCTATTTCACGGATGATAAAGCCGTTGAAGGATCGCCGCAATATTCTCATCACTGGCTGGGTGCGACCTGGTATTTCGTCAGTGCCGAACATCGTGACATGTTCGTCAAGGATCCGGGCAAATATGCCCCGCAATATGGCGGTTACTGCGCCGATGGCGTGTCCTTCGGAACGGTGACCACCAACATCGATCCGAATGCCTGGCGGATTATCGAAGGCAAGCTTTATATCAGCTACGATCCGGGTGCCGCTGACGGGCTGGTGAAGAACCCGACCAAGGTGGTCGATTCCCAGAAACATTGGTCGCAGGTGCAGAATATCCTGATATCGGAGAAGGCGCAGAAAGACTGGCAGCATCCGTCCGCTCAATAGGCAATTGATTGCCGGTCTTTAAACGAACTCGCCATCGCCATCAGCGGTCGATGGAGAAGAATTTCAGAGCCTGCGGCGTGACATGCACATATGTCGCGCCGGGCTCGTCGGGAGCGCGGTTGCGATAAACGCTGCCGCAGACCATCCGGTCCAGGAAATAGCCTGAGAACTTCTCACAGAGCCAGTCGCCCTGAATTTCGACCGTGCCTGTTATGTTCGTATTGGCGCTGCGATAAGCGGTGTTGCCGGCCTTGTCGAAGAACTGCACGAACTGCGTGCCGTTGCGGTGTTTGCCGCTCCAGGTCTTGTCGCTGATGAGATCCTGCAACTGATCGCCGGTGACCTGATCGCCTTTCTCGCCCTGAAATCCGAAAGGCCAATCAGGAATTCCGGCCTTCTGCAGCCGGCTCAGATGCTTGTTCAAATCGTCCTTGCGCCAGTAGTCGTAGAGATAGCTGTAATAGGTCAGATTGCTTTCGGGAAAGAGCTCCAGCAGCCTCGTCTTCTCCTGCAGGCTGCGTTTCTTATCGCCGTCATCGATATAGGCTGCCGTCAGGAATTCGCGTGCGGCCTCCGCATTGGGCAAGGCGTTGCGGGCTGCCTCCATCAGCGAGATCGCCCGGTCTTCGTCTCCGACGATGTAGAAAACGATACCCGCCAACAACTGGAAGCCGGGCGATGGCGACGGATCGAAGCGCAGCGCCTTTTCCATTTCGCTGATCGCCTGACCATGATTGCCGATATGAGCGAGCACGAGGGCCAGATTGCCATAGGCTTCGGCGTCGCTCGGCTGCGCCTGCACGGCACGGTTCGCCGATATCAGTGCCTCCGTCTGGCGGCCATCGACCAGTTGCAGGAGTGCCAGCACGGTATGCGCTCGCGCATTGTTTGGATCGATCTTCAATGCCTGCCCTGCCGCATCATAGGCGATTTTGCGGGCGACGGCTGCCGACCAGAGGATATTGTAGTCGTTGCGCCAGACATCGACGGCGATCCGGGCAATCCCCGCATGGGCATCGGCAAAATTCGGATCGAGGTCGATTGCCTTCTGATAATAGGATAGTGCCTCGCGATAGGTCGCGACGTCCCCGTAGGTGAGACCCGCCTGCTCGGCGCGCATGTAATAATCATAGGCCTCGAGATTCTCCGTCGGGATCTGCGCCAGTTGCGTGCGTTCACCATCGCTGAGCCTGATGGCAAGAGCCGCGATGATCTTGCTGATGACATCATCCTGCACCGCGAAGAGGTCGACATATTCGCGGTCGTAACGCTCGGCCCAGAGGGAAAGCCCGGTCAGCGCATCGATCAGTTTGACATTGATGCGCAGTCGTGCGCCGGCGCGCTGCAACGTCCCCTCAAGCACATAGTGAACACCGAGTTCGGCCGCCACATCCTGTATTTTGCCGCTGTTGTCGCGCACCGCGAAGACGGAATGGCGCGCGATGACGAAGAGGCCGGAGACTTTCGAGAGTTCCGTAATCAGATCGTCGGTCAGGCCTTCGGCAAGATGATCGTGCTCCACGTCGCCGCTGACATTGATGAACGGCAGCACCGCAACGGAGGGCTTGTCCGGTAAAGGATAGGCAAAGCGCTCGGTAAGCGATGGGGCCTCAAACAGCGCCCACGGCTGCCACCACAGCGCCGCTCCCGCCAGAATGAGAAGGACGGCAGCAGCTGATATCACCGCGACGCGCCAACGGCCAAGATATCGGCGAGCGTTGGCGGCTCTGTTGGGTGCCGCTGGACCGAGCACGACACGATAGACCCGCACCGGCTCGGCGATGTTTTTGACCCTTTGCTCGCCGAGCGAGACAAAACCAACGTCAAGCTTCGATTTCACCTGGTCGTAGGCTGGGCCGGAGATCGCAATTCCGCCGGGTTCGGCGAGCGACTGCATGCGGTCARCCAGGTTGACCCCATCGCCGTGAATATCGTCACCCTCGACGATGATGTCACCGAGATTGATACCGATGCGGAAATCCAGGCGATGATCGGTCGGGATCTCCGCATTGTGCTTTGCCTTCAGCTTCTGCACGTCCACTGCGCAGCGCATGGCATCGACGACGCTGTGAAATTCGACCAGCAGCCCGTCGCCCATGGTCTTGACCAGCCGTCCGCTATGCTCAGCTATCGAAGGCTCGACAATCTCTCTCAGGTTCGCCTGGAAACGAAGACGCGTCCCCTCCTCGTCGACCTGGCTTAAACGGCCATAGCCCACAACATCGGCAATCAGGATGGCTGCAAGGCGGCGCTCCATGTCAGTCTCTTCCCCCGAAAGGACGACAGCGGCATCTTACAGCACCGCTATGGCCGATACCATCGCGGCCGTCGATCGAACCTCGGACGCCATATGCAGACCGCGATCCCTTCCGTGTCATGTCACTGTCATATTCTGCATAGGTGGCATGCCAAAATGCTCATTGCTACGGCATGCTGCGCAAATTATATGCTGCCGGCTAACAAAAATAAGAAAAAGCGAGCTTGCTATGCACTTGATTTTCAAACGCCGCAAAAGCGGTCTTATAAGACGGATCGTCAATGGCTTCGATTCTGCCCAGCAGCGCTATCGTGATGCGCGCGAGGCAAGGAAGACTGCGATCCATCCTTCGTTTCTGGACGATTTCGGTATGTGACAACGCGGGCGCTCCAGCCTAGGAGCGCTCGGCAACCCTTTTGGACCGGGTTCCATCGCCCTTTCAGGCAGCCTTCTGATCACGAGATAYCATGCCGGTGTCCTGCCTGATCTCTTCCTTCTTCAACATGATCCCGCAGGCAAACGCGGCGGCGGCGAACACGAAGAAGAACGATTCGCCGATTGCCAGCCGGTTGTTGGAGTTGGACAGGATCGTTCCAAGGAAGAATAGCGTCACCATGCTATAGGCCAGTAGTGCGCTGAGGCTGATCAGCCTGGCTCTCCATGCGGTAAAAACCCGGCTGTACATGCCTGTTGCCAATATGGCGAAAACGACAATGCCGAACAGCCCGTGGCGGACAAGCATCTCGAAGTAACCGTTATGGAGCAGCGTATAGGGCACGTCGGCATAGGTGGTCGAACTCCAGAGCGTCAGCCAGTGGTTGCCGGCGCCAAAGAAAGGCGCCTGAGCTATCACTTCCGAAGCATTCGCCCAGAGCTGCAGCCGTTCACTCATCGACTCCGGCGTATCTTTTGACGCGATCGCAGCAGCGACAGCATCCCATGCGCCATGCGCAGAGATTTCGGTCTCGATCCGTGCGGTGGCCTCATAGGTCGGGCCGGCAAACTTCCAGATGTCATCGCCGCCGACAAAAAGCGCTGCTGCAATGAGAGCGACGACGACCGCCCCTACCAAGGCGGCCCGGCGTCTGTTTGCGTAAAGGAGCAGCGAGGCCARCATGAGCGGTCCGACGAGGACGAGGCTCAGCCAGACGCCTTTCGCCTTGGAGCCATAAATATTGAAAAGGCAGAGTGCGATGATGAGGGTCGCGACGGCAACAATCCAGCTGCCGGAACGGCGCGCGAGCTTGCCGGTCTCCCAGGCGTGCAACAGCCAATAGAAGGCGCCGATCATCAGGAAACCGCAGCCGATCGCGCCATGGATCAGGTTGTTATGGAAGAGCGGCGAAATACGCGCGTCGCCTTCAAGGATCAGCCGGTAATCGGTGGAGATCAACAGGGCAGCAAGTGCAGCCGGGAAATAGATGGCAAAGACCGTTTCGACCTGTTTGCGGCTGGAATAAAGCGCGATGCCCACCGCCGGAAAAAACAGCGGGAAGGCGTAGAGCCAGTCGGACGCCCCCTTTTCACCGTAAACGATCAGGCCGAAGAGAAAGCGCAGCAGTGCGTAAGCACCCCAGGCAAGGCAGGCGTTCGCCAGCCAGTCACTCTTCAGCAGATTAAAATTCGGCTTGAACCGGACAAAGGTCGTCCCGATCAGCAGCAGCGCCGCGTAGCGGTAGGTATCACTTTCCACAATGGGAGCCGAAATCAATAGCAGCCATAGGAGGACAAGGACGGGCTTGAGGCGGGAGGGCGTGGCAATCGGCTCTTCGCTCGCTACCATAGAGAATATTGTACCCTTCTAGCATAATCAGCGGCGCGAAGCAGATGCGTGACCGAGCGGCGTATTCCCTTGAATTTCTGCCGTCTGTAGTCGAGCTTCGTCGCGATCGCCGTCTCGTGGCTGTTTGGCCCTAGCTCTATCAGATTGTTCTTGACCGTAAAGGTATTAACCTCGGTCGACCAGCCGCGCTCTAATGCCACATCGAAGGAATAGACCATGATGGCCATGGTCCGCAGAAGCTTGCTTGCGCCGGATCGGGTGACCAGATAGCAGCCGGCCGAACCCTGCGGCCCGTGGACGCAGCGATCGATTGCATCGCCGAATTTCGTCGTCGCCTTCTGCATGAAGCCTTTGGACCGGTGGTTGAGCAACTTGACCAATTCCGCTTTCGGAACGGCGGCAAGCACAGCCTCTACACGTTCTATCAGATCGGCCTGCAGCTCGACGTCATCT
Source organism: Rhizobium sp. P1_E6 (assembly GCF_056405875.1). NCBI lineage: Bacteria > Pseudomonadati > Pseudomonadota > Alphaproteobacteria > Hyphomicrobiales > Rhizobiaceae > Rhizobium > Rhizobium sp. P1_E6. Next base: position 5,139 of record NZ_JBFUBG010000168.1, read on the forward strand.
TCCATGATGATCGCCGCATCATTGCCGCTGTCAAGAAACTCGGTGAGCGCCTTGACGTGGCTGCGATAGCACCCGTGCTCGCCTGGCAGATAGTTCCTGCTGTTGCGAAGAAGGAATTGCCGCTTGTTGATGTCAGCCTTGTCGTGTGGGTGGATCTGCGCCCCATCCACTCCGGATATCCTGACGACTTCGAGCGCCAGCGAATTGGCCTTCCGCGAAAGCCCTTCCCACCGGGTACTGGAACGGTTCAGATTGATGACATAAGCACCGATTTTCATGAAGGCGAAACTTCAGCATGAGATAGAAATGCGGTTCTTTATAAGTCGAGGCTTAACCGCGGGTAACAGGCCACACGCCGCTTTACCTACCATGCGTTGATTGCCACCTACACCCATTAGTCGAAAATACTTCTCACAATAAAGCAATTCTCATATCTGTTTCTGCCGTAATAGCTTCACAATCCGCAGACACAAAGCTCGCAGGGACGCAAACAGCCGAGGAACAAACATGGCGCCGAATTATACCAAGACTGCCCTTCTGACAGCCTTTCTGAGCCTGCCGCTCGCGGCATCCGCTCCGCTTCTGGCGCAGGAGAATCGGCCGCGCGAAGCGGTCATCAACGTATCCGCAGAAGGCGAATCGGCATTGGCTCCCGATATGGCCGTCGTCAATCTTGCCGTGGTCAAACAGGCAAAGACTGCTCGGGAAGCGCTCGACGAGAACAACAAGGCGATGAGCGAGGTGCTGGCAGCGCTGAAGAAGAGCGGCATTGCCGAGCGCGACCTGCAGACCTCGGGCTTTTCGATCCAGCCGCAATATAATTATCCGCAGCCGGTCGATAACCAGCCGCAGCCGCCGCAGTTGATCGGCTACCAGACCAGCAATTCGGTCACCGTTCGCGTCCGCGACCTGTCCAAACTGGGCGAGATCATCGACCAGTCTGTCACTCTCGGCATCAATCAGGGCGGCGATATCCAGTTCACCAACGACAAGCCTGAAGCGGCCTTGGAGGCAGCTCGCAAGAACGCTGTCGCCAACGCGATCAAGAAGGCGAAGACACTGAGCGAAGCCGCCGGCGTGAAAGTCGGTCGTGTCATCGAGATCAGCGAGAATGTCGTGCGCCCGATGCCACAACCGGTCTACCGCGCTGCGATGATGAAGGAAGCCTCCGATGCCGCTGCCGTTCCGGTCCAGGGCGGCGAGAACAGCTAC
>NZ_JBFUBG010000169.1:0-6279 GCF_056405875.1 Rhizobium sp. P1_E6
GCTATGCACCCTCGGCCAAGGATCTTGCCTCGCGTGATGTCGTTTCGCGCTGCATGACGCTGGAAATCCGCGAGGGCCGCGGCGTCGGCAAGAACAAGGACCACATCTTCCTGCATCTCGACCATCTCGATCCGGCCGTGCTGCATGAGCGCCTGCCGGGCATTTCCGAGAGTGCAAAGATCTTTGCCGGCGTTGACGTTACCCGCGAGCCGATCCCGGTCCTGCCGACCGTCCACTACAACATGGGCGGCATCCCGACTAACTACTGGGGTGAGGTGCTCAATGCCGACAGCTCCAATCCGGAGCGCATCATCCCCGGGCTGATGGCTGTCGGCGAAGCCGGTTGCGCCTCCGTTCACGGGGCAAACCGTCTTGGCTCCAATTCGCTGATCGACCTCGTGGTCTTCGGCCGTGCGGCTGCGATCCGCGCCGGCGAGGTCATCGACCGCGCGTCTGCGGTACCGGCGCTGAACGTTGCCGCCTGCGACAAGATCATGGATCGTTTCGATGGTCTGCGTCACGCCAGCGGCGGCACGCCGACGGCGGTGCTGCGCGAAAAAATGCAGCGCGCCATGCAGGATGACGCAGCGGTATTCCGTACGCAGGAATCGCTGGAATCCGGTTGCCGCCGTATCTCGGAAATCTGGAGCGAACTCAAGGACATCAAGGTCACTGACCGCTCGATGATCTGGAACTCCGACCTCGTTGAGACGCTGGAACTGCAGAACCTGATGGCCAATGCGATCACCACGATCTACGGTGCCGAGGCCCGCAAGGAAAGCCGCGGCTCGCATGCCCGCGAGGACTATACGTCAGGTCCGTTCGCCGGTCGTGACGACGTCAACTGGCGCAAGCACACGCTGGCCTGGGTGAATGAGGCGGGCGACGTGAAGCTTGACTACCGGCCTGTCCACACCGACCTCATCGCAGACGGCATCGATCCTCACAAGATCGAGCCGAAGGCTCGCGTATACTGATCAGAGGAACCTGACATGGTTGAACTCGCTCTCCCCAAGAATTCCCAGATGCGCGAAGGCAAGGTGTGGCCGAAGCCGTCGGGCGCCAAGAACACCCGTGAGTTCCGCGTCTATCGCTGGAGCCCGGATGACGGCCAGAACCCGTCGATCGACACCTTCTACGTCGACATCGATGATTGCGGGCCGATGGTTCTCGATGCACTGCTCTACATCAAGAACAAGATCGACCCGACGCTGACGCTGCGCCGCTCCTGTCGTGAAGGCATCTGCGGTTCCTGCGCGATGAATATCGACGGTACGAATACGCTCGCCTGCACCAAGGGCATGGACGACATCAAGGGCACTGTGAAGATCTATCCGTTGCCGCATATGCCCGTCGTCAAGGATCTCGTTCCCGATCTCAGCAACTTCTATGCGCAGCATCGCTCCATCGAGCCCTGGCTGAAGACGGTTTCGCCGACGCCGGCCAAGGAATGGAAACAGAGCCATGAGGACCGCCAGAAGCTCGACGGCCTCTACGAGTGCATCCTGTGCGCCTGCTGCTCGACTTCCTGTCCGAGCTACTGGTGGAACGGCGACCGTTACCTCGGTCCGGCCGTTTTGCTGCAGGCCTATCGCTGGCTGATCGACTCCAGAGACGAAGCAACTGGCGAGCGCCTCGACAATCTCGAGGATCCGTTCCGCCTCTACCGTTGCCACACGATCATGAACTGCGCGCAGACCTGCCCGAAGGGTCTGAACCCGGCCAAGGCAATCGCAGAAATCAAAAAGATGATGGTCGAGCGTCGCGTGTGAGCGTCGACGCCTCTACCGGAATCAATCGAGCGTTATCTCGACGTCGCAGAACAGATCAAACCTGATCAAGAACGAGACGGCCGGGCACAACACCTTGCTGACATATTTTACCAGCAAGAAGTCCCACGAGCGGACGGTTGAATTGTGCCGGTTGCGCCATAGGTGTCACGAAGGCATTTTGGGTTTGTGCTGACTTGATTAACCAAAGTGAAATACGGTAATTCGAACTTACAATTGAATATCTCTGCGGTTGAGGCGGACATTCGGGAGCTTGATGATGCAGTTGCGATATGTGGTGACGGGTCTAACGGCCGCTCTGGCCTTGGCAGGATGCCAGCGCACCTCATATGACTATAGCAGTAATAACGCGCCTCCGCCGCTGACTGCGCAGCCTGTGCCTTCCGTGCAGGGCGGTCAGCTTCCGCCTCCGGGGGGCAGTTCGCAGTTCCCCGCTGCTCCGGCGTCCACGGCCCCGATGGCCGGTGTTCAGCCGGGTGGCGCAGCACCGGCGACTTCGCTTGATGTCACCAAGGAATCGATGGTCGGCAGCTGGCGTGTCAACGGCACCTGCGACATGTTCCTGACGCTCACCAATCTCGGCAGCGGGTCGCGCGGCGGCACGCGTGGTTGCGTCGGCGAATTGACGGCGATGGGTTCCTGGGAGGTTTCTGGCAAGCAGGTTCTGCTCAAGGACCGCAGCGGCAACCAGCTCGGTGCTGTCTACAAGGTGGCTGACAACAGCTTCAGCGGCCAGACCGCGACCGGACAGGCGATCAATCTCAGCCGGTAAGTCAATCCGGCGGATACCCGCTGGTTACGCATAGGCGGACAAGCCCTCATGCAGCCAATGCCAGACTATTCGCTCAGCGTCACCGAGCAGCTCAAATCGCTGACGGCCTCGGGAACGCTGCAGGTCGATTCCGCCCAGATGGATGTGGCCAAAAGCCTCGACCGGGTCCTCGCCTCCCTCAAGCAGAAGCGGCCTGCCACCAAAAGTAACGCGCTCGGCTGGTTGTTTGCCTCCAGGAAGAAGACCGAGACCGGCATCAGGGGGCTCTATATCCACGGCAGCGTCGGACGCGGCAAGACGATGCTCATGGACATGTTTTTCCAGATGGCGCCATGCCGGAAGAAGCGGCGCGCGCATTTCCATGAATTCATGGCCGATGTGCATAATCGCATCGCCGCCCACCGGCTGAAGCTGAAGAACGGCGAGACGAAGCAGGCCGATCCGATGCCGCCGGTCGCAGCCGCGCTTTTCGAGGAAGCGGAACTGCTGTGCTTCGACGAATTCACGGTCGCCGACATCGCCGATGCAATGATCCTGTCGCGGCTTTTCTCCGAGCTTTTCGAACGCGGCTGCGTGCTCGTTGCGACGTCGAATGTCGAGCCGGACAATCTTTACAAGGACGGTCTCAACCGCGGGCTCTTCCTTCCCTTCGTTGCTCTCCTCAAAAAGCATGTCGAGGTCGTAACTCTCGATTCGCCAACTGATTATCGGATGGAGAAGCTGAACAGCCAGCCGGTCTATCTCATCCCGATTGATGAGCGTACCGACATGGCGATGGATGCGTCGTGGACGCAGGCGCTGCACGGCCGCAAGGCGCAGCCTATGGAAATTCCCATGAAGGGGCGAACGATCCATGTGCCGCTCGCCATCGACCGCATGGCGCGCTTCTCTTTCGCCGATCTCTGCGACAGGCCGCTGGGTGCGGTCGATTTCCTGGCCATCGCCGAGCGCTTCGATACGGTCTTCATCGATCACGTTCCGTTGCTCGGCCCCGAAAAACGGAACCAGATCAAGCGCTTCATCATTTTGATCGATACGCTCTACGATCATGGCACCCGCCTCTACGCTTCCGCTGCTGCCATGCCCGAGGATCTGCTCGTTGAGAGACGAGGCACCGAAGGCTTCGAATTCGACCGGACGGCATCGCGCCTTTTCGAGATGAGAAGCGCGGAATATCTCGCAGCGCATCACGAGAAACGCGCCGCCGAGTAACACTTTGGTGACAATTTATCTTACGTTTACGTAAGAATTTTAATATCTAAACGATTGAAATTGCTGCACCAAAAATAATGCATTGCCATTTTTTGGCTTTAGGTCTATGCGATTGCGACATTGGGCGATGCCCGCGCGTCGCCCGACGAATTTGATCGCAAAGGAAAAGCGAAATGGCGCGTAACAAGATCGCACTTATCGGTTCTGGCATGATTGGTGGCACGCTGGCGCATCTCGCCGGCCTGAAGGAACTGGGCGACATCGTCCTCTTCGACATTGCCGATGGCATTCCCCAGGGCAAGGGTCTCGACATCGCACAGTCCTCCCCCGTCGAAGGCTTCGATGCCAATCTGACTGGCGCCAGCGACTATTCCGCGATCGAAGGCGCCGACGTCTGCATCGTCACCGCCGGCGTTCCGCGCAAGCCGGGCATGAGCCGCGACGACCTTCTCGGCATCAACCTCAAGGTCATGGAGCAGGTCGGCGCCGGCATCAAGAAATATGCCCCGAACGCTTTCGTGATCTGCATCACCAACCCGCTCGACGCCATGGTCTGGGCTCTGCAGAAGTTCTCGGGCCTGCCGGCCAACAAGGTCGTCGGCATGGCCGGCGTTCTCGACTCCTCGCGCTTCCGTCTCTTCCTCGCCAAGGAATTCAACGTTTCCGTTCAGGACGTCACGGCTTTCGTTCTCGGTGGTCACGGCGACACGATGGTGCCGCTCGCTCGTTATTCGACCGTTGGCGGCATTCCGCTGACCGATCTCGTCACCATGGGCTGGGTCACCAAGGAACGCCTCGAAGAAATCATCCAGCGCACCCGTGACGGCGGCGCCGAAATCGTCGGCCTCCTGAAGACCGGTTCTGCCTACTACGCTCCGGCCGCTTCGGCGATCGAAATGGCTGAATCCTACCTCAAGGACAAGAAGCGCGTTCTGCCGTGCGCTGCCTATCTCTCCGGCCAGTATGGCGTGAAGGACATGTATGTCGGCGTGCCCACCGTCATCGGTGCTGGCGGCATCGAGCGCATCATCGAGATCGATCTCAACAAGGCCGAGAAGGAAGCCTTCGACAAGTCCGTCGGCGCCGTTGCCGGTCTCTGCGAAGCCTGCATCAACATCGCGCCTTCCCTCAAGTAATTGGTGCGCTGAAGCAATCGAAATAGGGACAAACCCATGAACATTCATGAATATCAGGCCAAGGCTCTGCTGAAGGGCTATGGCGCGCCGGTCGCGGAGGGCGTGGCTATCCTCAAGGTTGAGGAAGCCGAGGCTGCCGCCAAGTCGCTTCCCGGTCCGCTTTATGTCGTCAAGAGCCAGATCCATGCCGGCGGCCGCGGCAAGGGCAAATTCAAGGAGCTCGGCCCCGATTCCAAGGGCGGCGTTCGTCTCGCCAAGTCGATCGACGAAGTCGTTGCGCATGCCAAGGAAATGCTCGGCAACACGCTGGTGACCGCACAGACCGGCGAAGCCGGCAAGCAGGTCAACCGCCTCTATATCGAAGACGGTGCCGACATCGCTCGCGAGCTCTATTGCTCGCTGCTGGTCGACCGTTCGGTCGGTCGTGTGGCTTTCGTGGTTTCCACCGAAGGCGGCATGGACATTGAAGCTGTCGCCCACGATACGCCTGAGAAGATCCATACGATCGCCATCGATCCGGAAGCCGGCGTGACGGCTGCCGACGTTGCCGCGATCTCCAAGGCACTGCAGCTCGACGGCGCTGCCGCCGAAGACGCCAAGACGCTTTTCCCGGCGCTCTACAAGGCTTTCGGTGAAAAGGACATGGCTCTCCTCGAGGTCAATCCACTGATCGTCATGAAGGATGGCCACCTGCGCGTCCTTGACGCCAAGATGTCTTTCGATGGCAACGCTCTTTTCCGTCACGATGACGTCAAGACGCTTCGCGACGAGACGGAAGAAGATGCCAAGGAAATCGAGGCCTCCAAGTGGGACCTCGCCTATGTGGCGCTCGACGGCAACATCGGCTGCATGGTCAACGGTGCCGGTCTCGCCATGGCGACGATGGACATCATCAAGCTTTACGGCAAGGAGCCGGCAAACTTCTGCGACGTCGGCGGCGGTGCCGGCAAGGAGAAGGTTGCTGCAGCCTTCAAGATCATCACCGCTGACCCCAAGGTCGAAGGCATTCTCGTCAACATCTTCGGCGGCATCATGAAGTGCGATGTCATTGCCGAGGGCGTCATTGCCGCGGTCAAGGAAGTCGGTCTCAAGGTTCCGCTCGTCGTGCGCCTTGAAGGCACCAATGTCGAGCTCGGCAAGAAGATCCTGAACGAGTCGGGTCTGGCCATTACGGCGGCTGACGACCTGGACGATGCGGCCAAGAAGATCGTCGCGGCGATCAACGGCTAATTTTGAAGGATCTGAAAGAATGTCTATTCTCGTCAATAAAGACACCAAGATCCTCGTTCAGGGTCTGACCGGCAAGACCGGCACGTTCCACACCGAACAGGCGCTTGCTTACTACGGCACGCAGATGGTCGGCGGTATC
>NZ_JBFUBG010000170.1:0-6246 GCF_056405875.1 Rhizobium sp. P1_E6
CCGTAGTACTGAACACCAGGGGTGATCTTCAGCTTGTCCGTTGCCTTGATGGCGTATTCGGCAGCAACTGCCCATTCAGCCTGCGAGTAGTAGGAGTTCGGGCCGCTGGAGTAGACAGCAGCGAGGCCGAGCGTGCCCGGGCCGAGTTCAGCCGTACCCATAGCGCGGATAGCGCCGTCTTCGTTGTCGAAGTCCCAGCCGCCGGTAACCTGGTAGCTGAAGGCGCCAGCCGTGCCGCCGATGCCGAAGGCAACGCCGACATTGTTCGGAGCTTCGCCGGTCTTGAAGACGCCGTCTTCCAGTTCGTCGACGCTGAGGCCAGCGTAGAAGGAACCGGTTTCGTACTGATAACGGAGCGAGTTATGCAGCGTTACGACAGAACCGATATCGTCCGTTTCGCCGGAGAGACCATCGTCCCACCAGGAGTAGAAGAGACCGGCGCGGAAGCCAGCGACGTCGAGGTAAGCGGAGTCGAGAATCGTTTCCTGGTTGGAAGCGTTGTCGGCATTGGCCTGGAGAACGATTACGCCGGTGAGCGGACCGTACTCGGTGTCGCTCTTGGCCGTGAACTGAACCTGACCACGGGTTACAGCATCCCAGCTAGAGTCGTTGGTGGCGGAGGTGCCGCCGGCGTTCGGGCCAACGTTAACCTGGAAACGGATGTAGCCTTCGATCTTCAGGCAGGTTTCCGTGCCCGGGATGTARAAGTAGCCGGTGCCGTAAGCGTCGCAGACGCGAACGTATTCAACCGGCTCCGGCTCGGCAGCAACGATTGCGTCTGCTGCGAGTACCGGGGTCGATGCAGCAAATGCTGCTGCCGACGCAAGCAATACCATCTTGATGTTCATTGTAGAATTCCACTCCTTTGTCGATCGGGGCTTTACCCTGTCTCCGAAGATCCAAAGTCGACCCGTTTGAACAGCCTCACGGCGTGCGGATCGATCGAACCGCCGAACGTTCATCCCACAGACATCTGACTGTAGCAATTCGTGAGCGGCACCAACCCGCAGCCGGACCATGCTTTCCGCGCAAGGCGTGGTTTTTATACAACAATTTCAAGGATTTAGACGGTTAACGCACAAATGCCGCCGCGATAACCAATGGCTATCGCAAGCGGCTGAAATAATCCTCCCAAAGCAGCGAAAACGGAGCAAAAACTCGAACACTTTCGCGAAGCTGCCGGACTGTAGCGCCGGCTAACGACTATATAAAGATCGGAGAATAGGACATGGTGTCCTGAAATCGAACCTAATGGTGCAGATGGCGACCATTAATCGATTTAGAGCCTACTTTTTGTTGTGGAAACAACCATAGGCATACGTTTTCGGCGCCGCTTAAACGTTTCGCCAAAGGCACAAAAACCGCGCATCGCACAATATTATGCAGCACGGACATTATAAAACGTGTTCCAGATGCCCCCGGAGCACTCACCCGAAACCGCACCCGTGCCTCCCCAGCACATGGGCAGTTCATGACCTGCGTGGCTTCGCATGGTTCCATGACAGGAAGATTACAATTTGGAAAGGTTTCGTGCCGCCGTCAAGTGGCAGGTGCTTTGCGCGGCCTATCAGAAGTCACAGATGAACTCCTGAATCTCCCTGCATAGCTTGTCCTGCGCGGATCAGCCCCAGAGGCGCTTTGCTTGCACAAAGAGCGGGCGCGATTCGCTCGCGCCTGCCTTAGATCATCCGGGCTGTATTGAAAGAGCCTGCCCGCCTCAGTCCTCGTTGGACTTGGCGTTTTCGATCAGCATGTAGTCCAGCGGCAGCTGCGTCGAATACTTGATCTGCTCCATCGCGAAGGCAGAAGAGACGTCGCGAATCTCGATCTTGGCGATCATCCGCTTGTAGAAGGCATCATAGGCGGCGATATCGGGCACGACGACACGCAGCAGATAGTCCACATCGCCGCTCATGCGGTAGAATTCGACCACTTCAGGAAACTCCGCCACGACTTCGGAGAAGCGGCGCAGCCACTCGATGGAATGAGTCGCGGTGCGGATCGACACGAAGACCGTAACCTTGGTGTTGACCTTTTCCGGATCGAGGATCGCCACCCGGCGCTTGATGACGCCGTCTTCCTCCATCTTCTGGATACGCCGCCAGCATGGCGTCGTCGAAAGCCCGACCTTCTTGGCGAGGTCGGCAACGGCGAGCGTCGAGTCTTCCTGGAGAAGGCGCAGTATCTTTCGGTCGAGGCGATCCATGCGAAACTAAGTCCCTTTCGAATTATTTTCTTTGTATAGCGCGATTCCGACCATGGAAAAGAATTTTTTTTCAGATGGCAAGCATTTTGATTCGTTCGCGCAGGACAGGAAGCAGTTCTTCTTCGAACCACGGATGCCGCTTGATCCAGCCGGTATTGCGCCAGCTCGGATGCGGCAGCGGCAGAATCGCAGGCCCGCCCGCCGCCTCCAGACTGTCGCGCCAGGCCCGCACCGTCTCCGTCATGTTTTCGCGCCTCAAAGCACCCATATGCCAGGCCTGCGCATAACCGCCGACCGCAAGCACCAGCTCGATCTGCGGCATGACCGAGAGCACGCGATCCCGCCAGACCGGCGCGCATTCGCGCCGCGGCGGCAGGTCGCTGCCCTTGGCGTCATAACCCGGAAAGCAGAAGCCCATCGGCACGATCGCGAATCGATCCCGGTCGTAGAAGGCCGGCCGGTCCACCTGCAGCCACTGCCGCAGCCGGTCGCCGGAGGCATCGTCGAATGGCAGGCCGCTTTCATGCACCCTGAGCCCCGGCGCTTGACCGGCGATCAGCACACGGGCGCGAGACGAGAGCACCGCGACCGGCCGCGGTTCGTGCGGCAGGCGATCCTCGATGCCACGCAGCGGCGCATCGCGACAGATCCGGCAGGCGGCAATCTCTGCCCGCAACCCGTCCAGCCGATCCTCGCTCGAAACGTCGTTCATTCCCACCCTGTCCATTCGCCAATCAACTGCTTCAGGCCGGAGTTCTCATGCCGCGCCTGATCCCTGACGTCTCGCGGCATCTCGAAATGGCCCGCCCAGAGCCCGAGTTTTTGCGCCCTCGCCTGCCCCTCCTCGCGCCGATAGCCGCCATAGGAAACCGCCATGCCCGAGGCCACCATGCTGGCATTGATATCGCCGGCATGATTGCGGCAGACGACGAGCAGCCGGTCGTAACGATCACGTTCGCTTCCGTCGCATTGCGTCGCGCCATCCGAAACGAGCTTTTGCAGCGCGCGCTGGGCAAGTCTGCCGCAGGGCCAGTCCTGCCCTGCCCGCTCGCATGTCTGCGACAATTCCGGCGCATCGACGCCCTTGAGCCGCATGCGCTCGCCATCAAGAACAAGGCTGTCGCCATCGCCGGCATGGAAGCTGCCCTGATGCCGGACTTCCGGCCCGTCGTTCAATTTCGCCGCGATTAATGCAATCAAAGCAAGAAAAGCGAAAGCGGTTGCACCGTCTCGGGTCAACCGGAAAAGCCGTGCCACGCTTTTGCCTCCTTGAAAAACAAACCCTTGGCAAAGATGGCAAACATCTTCTTAAGAATTTCCGGTTAAGCTCTTATTCATCTGCGGGACAAGTTTCAACGTGCACATGAGTACCGGCGTCAGCACATCGACCGACAAGATCATCGTCGACAAATCGCGCGGCCACCGTAACAAGGCCGTGTCCAAGGCCGTGCGGCAAACGCGCGAACGCCTGCAGTCGGGCCATGCTTCCAGTTCCGCCTTCGATCGTGACCTGCTGCGGATGTATATCACTGCGGTGCTGCAGGGCGCGGCGATCATGCCGCTCTTCGTCATTATCGTCGCAGCGCTCGGCACTTATTTCACCGAGGATGCGAGCCTGTTCTTCTGGGCGTTGCTGACGCTGACCTGCCATGCCGTCAATATTCTTCTGGCACGCCGCGCCAGGAAACAGGACATTACCGCAGAAGCCGTGCGCCGCTGGCGCAACCTGTTGCTGGCAGGCCAGTTCCTGATCGGCTGCTGCTGGGCGATCTTTGCTCTGCAGAGCTGTTCGGCCTGCGAACCGTCGAGCTTCACGCTCTATAAGGGCGCTACCCTGTTGATCGCGCTGTCGGTCACGACCATGTCGAATTTCATGCTGACCCCGGCCGTGCTGGTCGGCTTCGCGCCTGCGGTCATCGCACTTGCCGCAAAAAGCGGTCTCTCGCGCGATATTCTGGAACTCTGCCTGACCGCAGTTTTGACCATGACAGTCGTCTTCTTCAATTACATCAGCGATCGGCTCTTCCAGTCCAGCCTGAGGATCCTCGCCTTTCAGTCGGAAAAGGATGATCTGATCGCCGAGCTGGAAGTGGCGAAATCCATGTCGGACGAAGCCCGCCGCCGCGCCGAGGAAGCAAACCTCGCCAAGTCGCGCTTCCTCGCCTCCATGTCGCATGAGCTGCGCACGCCGCTGAATGCCATTCTCGGCTTTTCCGAAGTCATGTCAGCGGAGGTGATGGGGCCGCTCGCGAACCCGACTTACAAGGAATATGCTGGCGATATCCATCGCTCCGGCCAGCATCTGCTCGATCTCATCAACGAAATCCTCGATCTCTCCCGTATTGAAGCCGGTAAATACGAGCTCAGCGAAGAGGCGATCTCACTGCTCGATATCACCGAAGACTGCATCGGCATGGTGCAACTTCGCGCCCGTGCCAAGAACATCTCCATCCATGATCAGGTCGAGCGCCAGTTGCCGGCAATCTGGGCGGATGAGAAATCCATGCGCCAGGTCGTGCTCAATCTTCTCTCAAATGCGGTGAAATTCACGCCCCAGGGTGGAGAAATCAACGTCAAGGTCGGCTGGACCGCAGGCGGCGGCCAGTACATCTCGATCAGGGATAACGGCCCCGGCATTCCCGAGGACGAAATCCCGGTCGTGCTGTCGGCCTTCGGTCAGGGTTCGATCGCCATCAAGAGCGCCGAACAGGGCACCGGCCTCGGCCTGCCGATCGTCCAGGCGATCCTCGCCAAGCACGACGGCCAGTTCATCCTGAAATCCAAGCTGCGCGAAGGCACCGAAGTCATCGCCATCCTGCCGGCCAAACGCGTGCTGCAGAGCATCCCGGCCGTGGAAGAAGCGCAGCCGGTCGCCAGGAGGCGCCGCAGCTTCGCGTGATCACGGCAATTCCAGCAAAAATGTGCAGCGGTGTTGCGTCCGGAATTGCGGCAGACAAATGCTCTAGAAAAACAGATGCCGGCAAATGACGAAGCCGAGATAAAGGCAGCAGGCAGCGATCATGCAGGTCACGGCGAAGGAGCCGAGATCCTTTGCATGTTTGCCGACGATCGAAATTTCCGGTGAAATCCGGTCGATCACTTCCTCGACAGCCGTGTTCATCGCCTCGATGGAAAAGAGCCCGAGGAAAAGCACTGTCGCGACGACGAATTCCGTCGCATCGGCGCCGATGAGGATAAGCACGATCAGCGCCACGACGAAGAAGCCGAGTTCCTGCCGGAAGGCCGATTCCCTGAATACCCGCAGGAAGCCGGCCCATGAATAGCTGGCCGCTGCCACGAAATGGCGAAATCCCGTTTCCTTGGTCACGGCAGGTTTCGTCAACGGCCCCTCATTTCCTCCGCGCCGGTCGTTTCGCCGCGCATTATTTATAAGCGAATACGCAGATACAGGCTCCCCCGCGTCCGCGCAAGCAATGCGCGGAGCGGCTTGATTTTCCGGTATCAGTGTTTGCCGGTAACGCCGGCCTGGGCGAAGGTCGCCATGCCGGAATGGCAGGCGGCGGCAGCCTTGACGATGCCGGCTGCAAGGGCTGCACCCGTTCCTTCGCCAAGCCGCATGCCGAGCGCCAGAAGCGGCGTCTTGCCGAGCTGTTCGATGGCGCGCAGATGTCCGGGCTCCGCCGAGACATGGCCGATCAGGCAGTGGTCGAGCGCAGACGGATTGGCCGCCCGCAGGATCGCGCCTGCAGCCGTCGCCGTATAACCGTCGATCAGCACCGGAATGCGCTCCATGCGCGCCGCAAGGATGGCGCCCGCCATCGCCGCGATCTCGCGCCCGCCGAGGCGCCGCATGATCTCCAGGGGATCGTCGAGGTGATCGCTGTGCAGCTCGACGGCGCGTTCGACGGCATCGATCTTGCGCTCCAGCATCTCGCCTTCCGAACCCGTGCCGGGGCCGACCCAGTCGCGTGCCGTGCCGCCGTAGAGCGCATAGTTGATGGCAGCCGCAATCGTCGTGTTGCCGATGCCCATTTCGCCGATGCAGAGCAGATCCGTGCCGCCGGCAATCGCTTCAATGG
>NZ_JBFUBG010000171.1:0-6190 GCF_056405875.1 Rhizobium sp. P1_E6
TCATTCCACCGATCCTTCCGTCGCGATGCCGAGTTCCTTGCCGAGCGCCAGGAGCTGCCTGCCCTGATCGCCCGATGCCGGGAAGGCGGCAAGCCCGCGCTTCAGGGCGGTCGCGGCGCGATCCTTGTCGTTCAATACGGCGTAAGAGCGGACAAGGCGCATCCAGCCCTCGAAATTGTTGGGATCGGCAGACAGTTTGGCATCCAGGCTTTCCACCATGCCGCGGATCATCTGCTGCCGGTCGCCGCTGTTCATCGTCTCGGCCGCCGCGACATCTTCGGCCGTCGGGCCGCCCGGTGCGGCAGGCTCACCTGCAGAGGCGACCGCCGTGCCGCCGTTTTTGGCGATGTGCTCGTTGACCAGCGGCAGCCACGGCGCATCGGCCGGCGACTGCCTGGCGAGATCCTCGAAGGCACCCCGCGCCTCGCCGGGTCGGCCAGCCTGCTCCAGGCTCAGCGCGATGTAGAAACGCGCACGCGGGTTGTTCCGCTCAAGAGATAGCGACCGTTCCAGCACCTTGCGCGCATCTTCCGTCACCACACCTTCGGAGATCGCCATCAGCGTTTCGGCAAGACCGTCGAGGCGCGCGGGGCTTGGGCCAAGCAAACGGATGGCGTTGCGATAGGCGGTCTCGGCATCGGAAATACGCATGGTGCTGAAGTAGATCGGCGCCAGCACATCCCAACCTTTGCCGTCGTCAGGATTCTGCGCCAGATGCCGCTCCGCCTTGGCGACGAGAACGGCCATATCATTGCCGGGATTGGCAAGCCGGGCTTCCAGCGGCTGGGACGGCAGGTCGGGCCTGCCGGTATTCATGTAAAGACAGAGCCCGATGACCGGCAGGAGCAGCACGATGAAGGCTTCGGTCAGGCGGTGATGCCTTGCAGGCTTGCCTTCTTCGGTCGGAGCAACACCGGAAACGGCGATCAGCCGGCGGCCGATCTCCGCGCGGGCGTAATCGGCCTCGTCAGCACTGATCAGGTCGCCCGAGAGATCCCTGTCGAGTTCGCGCAACTGGTCGCGATAGACGGCAGCCTCACCGGCACGCGTATTTTCGGCCGCCTTCGCTCCACGCAAAAGAGGGTAAAGCAGAATGGCGGCAACGGCCGCCGTCAGGATAGCCACGAGAATCCAGAACAGCATATCGGCCCAAATACTTGAAGCGTGCGCCCTTTCCAACTGCCAATGCCTGAATGACGAAGATTTGAGGCTATTGGCCGCAAGATAACGGGAAGAGAGATCAGCCGAGCGGCGACCAGGTGCCATCTTCGTTGCGACAGGCGACACCGCGTGCCAGCGTATCCTTGCCATCGACAGTGACGGTGTGAGTGTACTGGCGGCAGTTCTGCGAGCCTACCTGATAAGGCGCTGCGACCACGACGCTGCCCTTGGCATCGCGACCGGTCCAGGTGACCGGCTGCCCGACGCCGGCGCCTTCCAGAGCACGGTATTCAGCTTCCAGCGCCCGCTGCTTGTCGCTGTCACCAAGCTCTACGCCGGTGTGGCCGACGATACCGCCCTGCAAAGCCGCGATGAAAGCGGCCGAAGCCGGAGGCTTGCCGCCGCCGAAAAGACCGCGCGTAGAACCTTTCGTCGTCGTGCAGCCAGAGAGCGCAACGGCGACGATAAGGGAAGAAACGATCATGCCTTGCCAACGTAGAGTCATTGCAATCGAACCACGATCAGGGGTGTCAACATAAGCCGATCGAAGTGCAGCGTCCCCGTGTCAGCATTAAGGCAAAGCATGCTATACATTTGCCACTATCTTTGTGACATCAAGCAGTTGCTCATGCAACATCCTTTGTCACAGCCGGCAGGATAAGCTTGGCTTTCAGCCCGCCCCATTCCCCGCGAGTGAGTTCCAGGCGGCCCTGATACTCATTGGAAATCTCCGTGACGATGGAGAGGCCAAGGCCGGTTCCGGGCTTGCTTTCGTCCAGCCGCCGGCCGCGCTTCAGCGCTTCGCGGATCTGGTCGGGCTCCAGCCCCGGGCCGTCATCCTCGACGGCAAGCTCGACCCAATGCTTGCGGGCGCTGGCTTCTATTCCCTTCACATCCTCGCCGGCTTCGACCGCCGAGAGACGCACCTTGCTCCTGGCAAAGCGCGCGGCGTTTTCCAACAGGTTGCCGACCGTCTCCTCGAGATCCTGCTGCTCCATGGCAACAGCCAGGTGTGGCGGCTGGACGACCAGTTCGAATTCGGTCTCGACGTTCAGGCGGCGCATGACGCGCACCAGCCGCTCCAGCGCCGGCTCGGCCTCGGTTCGGGCCAGCACGGTTTCGCGCTGGGCGGCAATGCGCGCCCGGTTGAGATAGGACTGCACCTGCCCCTGCATGGCCTCGGCCTGGTTGCGCACCAGTTCGCCATGCGACTTTTCAAGCACGCGCGCCTCGTTCAGCAGCACGGCGATCGGCGTCTTCAGCGAGTGGGCGAGATTGCCGACCTGCATGCGGGCCCGCTCGACGATGCGGCGGTTGCTGTCGATCAAGGCGTTGACCTCATTGGCAAGCGGCAGGATCTCGCGCGGGAAATCGCCCTTCAGCTGCTCGCTTTCGCCGGCGCGAACGCGTTCAAGGGCTGCGCGCGCCTTGTCGAGCGGCTTCAGGCCATAGAGAATGGCGAGCGCATTGACGATGAGACTGCCGACGCCGAAACCGGCAAGCGCCAGATAGAGCCGGTGGGAGAAATTGCGGACATCGTCCTCGACGACGTCGACATTGCCGGTGACGCGGAAGCGCGCGGCGCGGCCATCGGTGTCGAGCACCACTTCGGTTTCGGCCACCTGCACCCGGTTTCCGGAGGCGTCCGTCACCTGGTAATAGCGCTCGTAATTCTTGTCGAAAGGGGCTTCCACGACCGACAGAACGGGGATGGTCGCCGAACCGAGCGACGGCGAAACGAGTGGTGCCGTCGTATAGGTGCCTAGCGGTTCGACCACCCAGTACCAGCCGGTTTTCGGCTGGGCGAAACGCAGGTCGCCAAGCTGCGGGCTGCCCGCGAGCGCGCCCTGATCGCCGATCGTCACGGAATTGATGACATTATAGAGCTGGGCGCGCAGCAGGTCTTGAAAGCCCCGCTCCGCGCTTCGTCTGTAGAGTGTCGAGATCAACAGGCCGATCACCACCAGTGCCACCGTCGACCAGACCGTGGTCAGGAGCAGCACGCGTGCGGTGAGTGACTTAATTCGCATTGGTCGGCGTTTGGATGCGGTAACCGAGACCGCGCACCGTTTCGATCAGGTCAACGCCCATCTTCTTGCGYAAGCGGCCGACGAAGACCTCGATCGTATTGGAATCGCGGTCGAAATCCTGATCGTACATATGCTCGACCAGCTCCGTGCGCGACACCACCTCGCCCATGTGATGCATGAGATAGGCAAGCAGCCTGTATTCATGCGAGGTGAGCTTCAGCGCCACGCCATTGACGATCGCCTTGGAGGACTTGGTATCGATCCGCACCGGGCCGCAGACGATTTCGGAGGAGGCATGGCCGGCCGCACGGCGGATAAGCGCGCGGATGCGGGCCAGCACTTCCTCGACATGGAAGGGCTTCGTCACATAGTCGTCGGCGCCGGCATCGATCCCGGCCACCTTGTCGCTCCAGCGGTCGCGGGCAGTCAGGATCAGCACAGGCACGGTGCGGCCGGCGCCGCGCCATTTTTCGAGCACTGTCACGCCATCCAGTTCGGGCAGGCCGATATCGAGAATGATGGCATCATAGGGCTCGGTATCGCCGAGGAAATGGCCTTCCTCGCCATCGAACGCCTGATCGACGACATACCCCGCCTCTTTCAGCGTGTCGCTCAGCTGCCGGTTCAAATTGACGTCGTCTTCGACTACCAGAATGCGCATCGCTTCGCCTTCATCCGCTGCAAATCACTGATGATATGAATAAGCCGATTCCGTTTACATCGGAACCTTTACCGTCACCTTGCGCGGACGCTGGCCATTGCCCTGAACGAGAACGGTGATGATGCAGGCGTCGCCCACCGGCTGCACGGAAAGAAGCTGGCCACCCGTCTCGTCCACGACCTGCTGGGCTGCGGCGCTGCAATCGCGCGCTACACGCAGGACAAGCGTGTGGGTATCGTCCGGTGAGGGCGCCGAAACCGCCAGCCCGGCGGCCAATGCTGCGACGCTCAGAGGAGAGGCCATGTGCTGTGCTTTCAATGTAATGCCAACTTGTCCCGAATATGTACTCAAGCGACCTGAATGGCAAATGAATGCACGGCAATGCAGGCCTTTTAGAACAATTCTCGACTATTGCGCGAAATATACGCGATTCCTGAATGATGGGCAGAAAATGCCGTTAACACACTCTGTCGCAAGGGAAATCTTGGCGCCTTCAAAATCCGTACCGGATTTGTTCGATCGACGCCTTTCGCCATCAGGTTGAAGCTGCTATCGCTTGGTCCACCTTCATTCATTTCATTCCAGAATCCATGCAAAAATCATTTTCGCTTCGTACGGCGCAGACGGTTGGCGTGCTCGCCGTCACCCAGCTTATCGGCTGGGGCACCACCTTCGATATGCTCGGTGTCATGGGCCGTGTCATTGCGCCCTCGCTGGGGCTGCCGAATGAAGCGATCTTCGCCGGCCTGACCGTCATGATGGTCATCAGCGCACTTGCCGGTCCCACCACCGGGCGTTGGCTCGGCCGCTATGGCGCGGCCAAGGTGCTGGCCGCCTCGTCGATCACCTTCGCGATCGGCCTGCTGCTGCTTGCAGCCGCCACCAATATCATCGTCTATGGCCTCGCCTGGGTCGTCATCGGGCTCGGCGGGGCGCTCGGCCTTTCGGCACCCTGCTACACGGCCGTCGTGGAGCGCGAGGGCGCAAACAGCAAACGCGTCATTGCCATCCTGATGCTGTTCACGGGCTTGTCGGCCACCATCTTTTGGCCGATCCTGACGCTTCTCAACGAGAGCTTCGGCTGGCGCGTCACCTTCATCGTCAGCGCCTGCCTGCAATTCTTCGTCTGCCTGCCGTTGCATCTCTTCGGCCTGCCGAAACCGGTCGCGAGCCACACGCAGGGGGCTGCCGCCGAAACGCCGCCCATCGAGCTGACGCCGGCCGACCGACGCAAGGCCTTCCTGCTGATCGCGGTTTCGACCACGCTCGGCACCTTCATCACCTTCGGCGTCTCGCCGTCATTGCTCGAAATCTTCCGCCAGTCCGGCGCATCGACCGCCCTTGCACTGCAGCTCGGTGCGGCCCGCGGCGTGATCGGTATTTCGGCGCGCGCGCTCGATATGCTGCTCGGCAAGCGCGGCAATCCGATCCTGACATCGGTGATGGGCGTCAGCCTGATGCTTTTCAGCTTCCTGATGCTCTTCATCGTGCCGCCATCGACGCCGCTGCTCGTCACCTTCGTGCTGCTTTACGGCTTCGGCTCCGGCGTGCTTGCTGTTGCCCGCGCGCTGCTGCCGCTCGCCCTCTTCTCGCCCAGGGAATACGGATTGCAGGCGGCTCGCCTGTCGATGCCGCAGAACCTTGCCAACGCTATTGCCCCCGTCATATTCACCGCCATCCTCGACCGCGCCGGCGTCGGTCCGACGATCATCACCTGCGCCGTGCTTGCCGCCATCGCAATGGTCTTCGTGCTGATGCTGATGGCGCTGGTGCGCAGCGCAAGACCGAGCATACAGCCGGCCTGACCGGAGGCGGTTCAGCCGTCCACGGCTGCCGGAGGCTGGCTTGGCTTTCGAGATCTGGCTTTTAATCTCTCTTGATTATGATGTTCTCAGAATCGAACTGCGAACTGGCACGCTGCCATCTGGCGCGGAGAGCTTCGTTGCCGCAGCATCAGCCGCTGCCAATCCGCTAATCTTCGGAATCGTTTGCGGCTTTTTTCTCAAGGGTTGTTTCCGGTCCTTCACAGATTGGTGCATCTGTCATCGCCGCCGATTCCAGTTTCTTGTCTATCTCTTTGAAAATGAATAAGAATTTTAAAAGTGAGCCACCAATGCAGTGATTTGGGAGCTAAGTCATTGATAATGAATAAGTGATTCACTTGACCTCAAAATTACGCGTAAAGAATTTCAAACCAGAGACAGTGCCCGTTGAAATTTTTTTATATATATTTTTGGCGCCCGATGGATCACTTATTCATTATCAATGGCTTAGCTAAAAATCCGCCACACAATACGACATTTTCGCAAATTCCTATTCATTTCCAATTGGATAGATC
>NZ_JBFUBG010000172.1:0-6174 GCF_056405875.1 Rhizobium sp. P1_E6
GGCCAGAACTCCGCCCGCATTGAACTCGATGACGCGCCGGGTCAGGTTTTCGAGCTGCCGACACGCGGCCCGGTCGCTCAAGGCGCAGCCATCAATGTCGGCGTCCGGCCCGAGAATATCGGGCTTGGCGCCTCAGATGGAGGCCTGACGCTGCCTGTCACCGCTGAATTCACCGAAGAGCTTGGCGGCACCGGATATCTTCACGTGCTGACCGCGACCAATGCGGAGATGACGGTCGAGTGCCGCGAAAGCAGGCCTCAGCCGAAGGAGAAGATCAGCCTCTCTCTGAGAGTGCCTGAGATGCTGGCCTTCGATGCCGAAGGCAGAAGGCTCAGCTGATTGAACGGGGTCCGGAGCTGCGATCCGGAGACCGGAAAGGAATGCAGGAGACGTGATCGCGCGCCTTTGGAGGAGGTCCGCGACAGAAGCCGCCCCGGGCACCGGGGTGACCCAACCCATGCTTTAGAGGAGGAACAAACGTGAGAAAACTCTTAAAACTTGCCGTTTCGGCGGCCATCGCATTGCTGCCCTCGGCAGCCGCATTCGCGCAGACGGACATCACCTGGTGGGATTTCTTAAGTGGCGGCGATGGTGTGCGCATGAAAGCGCTCATCAAGGAATTCAACGACACCCATCCCGACATCAAGATCAACGCCACGACGCTTGAATGGGGCGTGCCCTTCTACACCAAGGTGCAAACGTCAGCTGCTGTCGGCCAGCAGCCGGATATCATGACCTATCACATGTCGCGTTATCCGCTCGCCGTGCCAACCGGTATCCTGCGGCCCTTCTCGGACGAGGAGCTTGCTTCCGCAGGCATCAAGAAGGAAAACTATGTCGACGCGGCCTGGAAGCAGGCTACCTTCGACAACAAGGTCTACGGCATTCCTTTTGACGTCCACTCGATCGTTCTCTACTATAACAAGACCATCCTGAAGGAAGCCGGTCTGCTGGGCGATGACGGTCTGCCGAAGGGCCTCGACGGTCTCGCCAATTTCAACGCCGCGCTCGACAAGATCAAGGCGACAGGCAAGGTCGAATATCCGCTTTCGCTGCACACGGATGAAGGCGGCTCCATGTGGCGCGTCTTCTACACGCTGCTCTCCCAGCAGGGCGCCAAGTTCATCGACGGCGACCAGATCTTGCCGGGCGATGCCGGTGTAAAGGCGCTTCAGACCATGGCGAACTGGGTTTCCTCAGGCTATTCGCCGAAGCTGATCTCCTACGAAGCCTCGATTGCGCTCTTCACCTCGGGCAAGGCTGCGATGCATGTCAACGGCGTCTGGGAAGTGCCGACGATGGCCGACCTTGCGAAGAAGGGCGAGCTCGGCTTCGAATGGGGCGCCATCGAAATCCCGAACCTGATGGGTACCCAGGCCACCTGGGCGGATTCACATTCCTTCGCCGTTCCGAACAGCGACAGCAAGCCGATCACCCCTGAAAAACTGAAGGCCGTGCTGCAGATCATTGCCTGGATGAACCAGCACAGCATTTCCTGGGCCAGCGCCGGTCATATTCCTGCTTTCAAGCCGGTGACGGACAGCAAGGAATTCAAGGAAATGCAGCCGAATGCCACCTATGCGAAGCTTGCCGATACGGCTGTCTTCGATCCGGTTTCCAAGCTCGCCGGTGTCGCAGGCCCGATCTACGAGGCAACACAGAACTTCGTGGTTCCGGCTCTGAACGGTCAGCTCGATCCGGCGGATGCCATCGATCAGATGCGTGAGGAGCTGCAGAGCCAGCAGTGAGACGATGCTGGCCGGAGTATCTCCGGCCAGCCTTCCTCCAGGGAGATGATCTGTGGTCAACAATGAAAAGCGGCGCAAGACGATAACGGCGATCACCATGATTGCACCGTTCCTGATCGCCTATGCGGTCGTGTTTGCCTATCCGGTCTATAAGATGTTCGCCTTGAGTTTTACCGACGCCCCGCTCGTCGGCGAAGGCCAATGGGTCGGCTTCGACAATTATATCAGGCTCTTCCATCAGAAGCTCTTCTATACATCGGTCTGGAATACCGGTTATTTCGTCGTTTTGACGGTTATCCCGAACACGTTGATCGGCCTTGGGCTGGCACTGATGGTCGTGCGCCTGAAAGGCTGGATGCAGAGCCTCGTGCTGGTGCTCTTCTTCATCCCGTATATTCTTCCGGTTTCGGTTGTCACCCAGATCTGGAAATGGGTGCTCGACCAGCAATTCGGGATCGCACAGTTCGCGATCGAAGCCTTCACCGGCTCACGCGTCAGCGTCTTCCGCGATCCGATATGGGCCATGCCCATGGTTGCGCTCGTGACGGTCTGGTGGACCAACGGCTTCAATCTGCTGCTCTTCATTGCCGGCCTGCGCAACATTCCCCACGACTATTACGAGGCGGCGACGCTTGACGGCGCGACGCGCTGGCAGTGCTTCAAGCGCATCACCTGGCCGCTGATCTGGCCGGTAACCGCGCTGGTGCTGACATTGCAGCTCATCCTGCAGCTCAAGATCTTTGATCAGGTCTATCTGCTGACAGAGGGCGGGCCGTTCAATTCCACGTATGTGCTCTTGCAACTCGTCTATCGCGAGGCTTTCCGATCGAACCACGGTGGTCTCGGCTCCGCAGTCGCGGTGATCCTGTTCATCATCATTGTCGTCGTCTCGGTGCTGCAATATCAGCTCCTGCGAGTGAGGGAGCGCTGAGATGCCCGGCAAATCAATCGGCAATACGCTTCTTCTGATCCTCACAGTGGTGATCGCCTGCACCTGGGCTTTTCCGATCTATTGGGCGATCGTCACGTCCATCAAGCCGGAACAGGACGTGGTCAACAAGACCACCCTTTTCCCTGACGTCTTCAATTTCTCAGGCTATTATTATGCCCTCTTCGAAACCAAGCTATCGACCTGGTATCTAAACTCGATCGTCACCTCGGTGACGGTGACCGTCGTCGTCATCCTGATCAGCGTCATGTGCGCCTATGCGCTGTCGCAGATCGTCTTTCCCGGTCGCAAGCTTCTCTACGGCATCATCCTGGCGAGCTTCATGGTGCCCTCGCAGGCGCTGGTCATTTCGCAGTTCGTGCTGATGCATAAGCTGAACCTGATCAACACGTGGGGCGGCATCATCCTGCCCCAGCTGATCGTTCCCGTTGTTGTCATCGTCTACAAGCAGTTCTTCGATTCCGTGCCGAAGGAGCTGCGCGAGGCGGCCAAGCTCGATGGCTGCGGCGAGTTCCAGATCCTGTTCAAGCTTTATCTGCCGCTGAACTGGGGTATTACGACAGCGCTGGCGATCATTACCTACATCATGGCTTGGAACGCCTTCCTCTGGCCGTTCCTCGTTACCAACTCCGACGACATGATGACGATCACTGTCGGCATCACCCAGACGAGAGACGCATTCGGCGTGAAATATGCGCGCGACATGGCGGTGGCAATCCTCGCTGCGATGCCGGTCGCGGTTGCCTATCTGTTGTTCCAGAAACGCGTAACGCAGGCCCTCATGCTGTCATCGGGCATCAAGGGCTAAGTGCGTGAGAGATTGCTTCCGGGCCGAGGTGAGAAGGCCCTGCCGGTCCGCGAGAGCTCTCCCGAGGCGCGGGCCGGCACTTCCAGAAAAGGCGGCGACATGGACTATGCCACCGTGATATCAGCTGAAACCAACAAGAGAGACTGGAAACCAGTATCAAGGTATGGAGACGAAACTTCTAACCGTTGATCCGATGCGGGACGTTGACGTCGTCCAGGCTCTCGGTTCCCCGACGCGTATCGAAATCCTCAACCTGCTGCGCCAGAAGGGGCCGCTGAATGTCAACGACATCGCGGCGCAGATGCGCTTGCCGCAATCGACGACCGCGACCAATCTGAAGTCGCTCGAGCAGGCCGGCCTCATCCAGACACAAACGATGAAGGCGACGAAGGGAAACCAGAAGGTCTGCTCCAGCATCTATGACGAAATCCTCATCCGCTTCGATACCAACGGTACCAAGGCGAGCGGGGATGTGGTGACCGTCAGCATGCCGATCGGCCTCTTTACCGAATTCGACGTGGGGGCGCCCTGCGGCCTCTGTTCGGTCAACAATGTCATAGGCATGCTCGACGTGCAGGAGGTCTTCCTCGACCCGCAGCGCATGCAGGCGGCATTGCTCTGGTTCACACGAGGCTATGTCGAATACAAGTTCCCGAACAATGCCAAGGTGTCCGGCAAGAAGATCCGCAAGGTTGAATTTACGGCCGAACTAAGCTCGGAAACCCCGGCTACCAATGCCAATTGGCCGTCCGACATCTCGATCTGGGTCAACGGCATCAAGGCAGGACACTGGACTTCGCCCGGTGACTATGGCGATCGCCGCGGCATGTATTCGCCATCCTGGTGGAAGCTGTCGGGCTCGCAATACGGCAAGCTCAAGACCTGGACGATCGACGAGACCGGCACCTGGATCGACGGCGCCATGGTCTCGACCCAGACCATCACCTCGCTCGGCATAGCCGACCATCACTCGATCCGCTTCCGCATCGGCATCGACGAAAAAGCCGATAACCCCGGCGGTATGAACCTCTTCGGCAAGGGTTTTGGTGATTTCGACCAGGATCTGGTCATGTCGATCTTTTTCTGACGCGCGACGAGCCAACGATGCCGCAACGGTTTGCTGCGTGTTCGAGCGGCCTATCCATTGCCCTCCGTGGTTGCTCTTGACCTCTCTTGACCGCCGCACACTTTATCCGCGAGGAAAAGGGAGGCTATCTCGACGCTGCGATTCCGGTCCTGACGGGTATGCGCCGCAGTAACTTACTGCTGCCCCTGTGGGCAGCTCGTCATAAAAAAGGGGAATAGGTTGAGCATTTCAAACGATCGAATTGCCAGGGAAGAGATGATCGAGGCCAAGGCTTTCGTTGATCTGGCCAGGATAACGCCGCAACCATTCAAGGACAGCGTCGAATTTGCCTGCATGCCATTGGGCGACGGCTGTGCCATTTCGCTGCCATCGGCTCCCGCCATTGGCCTCAATCGCATTTTGGCCCTGAATGACATCGACGAACTCGACGCCGCGCTTGGTTGGATGAAGACCAAAACAGGCAGGCGGCACGTCCAGATCAGCGAATCCTCCGCCTCCGATGAAATGCGTGGATGGATTCTGGATAAGGGATTGATCGAAAACGGTGCCTGGGCAAAGCTCACGCGATCCGCTCCAGTCGTTCCGCTTTCAACCGAAGGGCCCGTGCGTGCACGCTTGGCCGGTATCGATGACGCTCCGACTTTTGGCAAGCTGATGTGCGCAGGCTTTGGTTTTCCGGCGGAGCTTGAGCCGCTCTGGTCATGCCTTGTCGGCAAAAGCGGCTGGGCCTGCTTCATTGCGGAATTGGAGGGCACGCCGGTCGGGACGGGCGCGCTGTTTATAGAGAATGGTTGCGCCTGGCTGGGAGCAGGAGCGACACTCCCTGAATACCGAAATCGCGGAGCGCAAAAAGCGCTGATCAATGCCCGGCTGAACGAAGGCCTGGCCCAAGGCGTTTCTCTGTTTGCGGTCGAGACAAGTGAACCTCAGGAGGGGCAGCCGAACATATCCTTCGGAAACCTGACCAAGGCAGGCTTCAAGCTCTCGTATATCCGCAAGAACTATCTCTTGCCGAACTAAAGGCCCCTCCCACCGGTGCGGCTGCCGCACCGGTGCCCATGTTCGGTGAATACATGGGGCGCGAAGATGCGTGCAGCGTCCGCGCTGGAGAAGGAAACCATATGCAGCTGAACGGTGAACTGAACCCGAACGACCCGGAATTTTTCGAGCTTCTCACCGGGAGCTTCAGACGTCTCGTCGGCAGAGCTCTTGTTCCCAAGGAACGTGGGCCCGAGTGGCTCTACGGCGATGCCCCTTTTGTGGTCCTGGCCCATAACACCGCGCCCAGTCCTGTGTTTGTCTACGCCAACGGTGCGGCCCAGAGGCGGTTTGGATATAGCTGGAGCGAATTCGTAAAGCTGGAATCCAGGCTGTCGGCGGGCCCCAGCGAACGGGGAGAGCGTCAGACGCTGCTCGATGCTGTGGCGCAAAATGGGTATATGGCGGGCTATCGTGGTTTGCGTGTTACGAAGTCAGGGAGCCGCTTCTGGATGGAAGACGGGATAGTCTGGCAGCTCCGAGACGCAGAAGGGCAGGATTTTGGCCAGGCTGCGATGTTCTCTCAGTGGGTAGAGGTACCGAC
>NZ_JBFUBG010000173.1:0-6154 GCF_056405875.1 Rhizobium sp. P1_E6
CAGTCTGGAAGCAGTCTGGAAGCCGTTGATATTAGGGCTAGCCGCAGCCAGAGCCTCAAGGCTCTCGAGTTCGGCAACGGCAAATTTCAGGCCGACCGAAACGAAGACCGGGACATGCGTGTTCTTGCGGATTGACGCCGGATCGATAGAGACGCAGCCAGCGATGACCGCATCGGGTATCGTGTCTTCTATTTCAAGCGGTCGTGGAGCGCGGATCGTCGCTGTGGTGACCCGGCCTTCGCGGCGCTTCAGGGCGACTTCTACCAGACCGGCCTTCTCCTCGAACCGCAGCGTATCGCCGATGGGGCGGCCGAAGATTTCGCTCTGCTGGCCCAGTACATAGGCGGTGCCGACATTGGGATGACCGGCGAAGGGTATCTCCATCGTCGGCGTGAAGATGCGCACCCTTGCCGTGTTTTTGGGGCTCTCCGGCGGCAGCACGAAGGTGACTTCGGAATAGCCGAATTCGGCAGCGATCTTCTGCATTGCCGCGTCGCTCAGCCCCCTTGCATCGGCCATGACCGCGAGCGGGTTGCCCTCGAAGCGGGTGGAAGTGAAAACGTCGACAGTGGTGTAGGACAGGCTGTTCATGGCGGCTCCGATGGTTGGGCGCCATGATTAGCGAGGCCAGCGGTTGCGGCGAAGGATTATCTTGTCGCGATGACAAATCGCCATCGCGATATGCAGGCACAAATAAAACAGGCGGCGAAGGTGTTCGCCGCCTGCATCATTCTCTCAAGCTTCAAAAGCTCATGCGGCCTTTTCGAGCTCGGCCTTCCAATTGCCCTTGGCGGCGAGGCTGTTCATTTCGGCGCGGTGCGTGAGTTCGCGCTGGCCGGCAGCGACATTTTCCGGCTTGCCGTTCCAGGCCTTGAGCGCGCTGTCCTGCAGGGCCCGGCCGTAGGAGAAAGTGACGAACCAAGGCAGTTCATAGCCGGAATTGATCGCCGAGAGATGGGCGGTCGCTTCTTCCGTGGTCTGGCCGCCGGAGAGGAAAGCGATGCCCGGAACGGCCGATGGGACCGTGCGCTTCAGCACCTGAACGGTACGTTCTGCGACTTCGGCGACCGAGGCCTTGCGGGCGTTCTTGCCGTCGATGACCATGTTCGGCTTCAGGATCATGCCTTCGAGGCTGACGCGGGCATCGGCCAGTTCCTCGAACACGATGCGCAGCGTGGATTCGGTCACTTCGGCGCAGCGGTCGATATTGTGGTCACCCGGCTTGCCGTCCATCAGGCATTCCGGCTCGACGATCGGCACGATCCCGGCCTCCTGGCAGAGGGCTGCATAGCGGGCGAGCGCCTGAGCGTTGGCGCGGACGGAACCGCGGGTCGGCAGGGTCTGGGAGATGGCGATGACGCCGCGCCACTTGGCGAAGCGGGCACCGGCGTCATAATATTTAGCCAGACGTTCTGCGAGGCCATCGAGGCCTTCGGTGACCGTTTCACCCGGATATTTCGCCATCGGCTTGGCGCCAGTATCGACCTTGATGCCTGGAATGCCGTCGGCGGCTTTGATGATGTCGACGAAGGGCGTGCCGTCGGCAGCCTTCTGGAAAAGGGTTTCCTCATAGAGAATGACGCCGGAGATATATTTCTTCATCGCTTCGTCGGAGCGGAAGAGCATCTCGCGATAGTCGCGCCGGCTGGTTTCGGTCGATTCAAGATTGATCGCGTCGAAACGCTTCTTGATGGTGGCGGTCGATTCATCGGCTGCAAGCAGGCCCCGACCACCGGCAACCATCTTCACTGCAATGTCTTCCAGTCGTTCGCTCATCTTGTTCTCTCCACAATGAAACCCGGTAGAATTGATAATATAGAACCCGGATAACAGAAGTTTATAGGGAGAAAAAAGGGAGCGCTAAGTCGTTGAAACGATTGAAATGATTTCAATCGTTTGAAAGTTCGGGAATTTTTTCTTTTCTTGAGCAAAAGACCGCAGAAGCGTTCGCCTCCACGGTCTATCCTGCTGGAATATCTGTCGAATCGGCTTATCGATTAGCGGCGGTTAGCGGGAGAGAACGGCCACGCCCGGCAGTTCCTTGCCTTCCATCCATTCAAGAAAGGCGCCGCCCGCGGTCGAAACATAGGTAAACTCTTCGGCAACGCAGGCATGGTTCAGCGCGGAGACCGTGTCACCACCGCCTGCGACTGACGTGAGCTTGCCGGCCCTGGTGCGTTCGGCGGCATATTTCGCAGCGGCGACGGTCGCTGCATCGAAGGGCTCGATTTCAAAAGCGCCGAGCGGGCCGTTCCAGACGAGCGTGGTCGCGCGCTCGATCCAGGCCTTGACGGCATCAATCGACTTCGGGCCGACATCAAGGACCATGGCATCGGCCGGAATGGCGTCGATGGAGACGGTCTCGTTGGCCGCACCTGCCTTGAATTCGCGGGCGATGACACCGTCTTCCGGCAGGACGATCGCGCAGCCGGCGGTGGCGGCTTCGATCATGATCTGCCTKGCGGTATCGGCGAGATCATGTTCGCAGAGCGACTTGCCGACATTGGTGCCGCGGGCGGCGATGAAGGTGTTGGCCATGCCGCCGCCGATGACGAGCGCATCGACCTTCTTCACGAGGTTCATCAGGAGGTCGATCTTGGAGGAGACCTTGGCGCCGCCGACGATCGCCACGACCGGGCGAACCGGGTTGCCGAGGCCCTTTTCCAGTGCCTCAAGTTCGGCCTGCATGGTGCGCCCCGCATAAGCCGGTAAATGATGAGCAAGGCCTTCGGTGGAGGAGTGGGCGCGGTGAGCAGCCGAGAAGGCATCGTTCACATAGATATCGCCGTTTGCGGCAAGTGCCTTGGTGAAATCAGGATCGTTCTTTTCCTCGCCTTTATGGAAGCGGGTGTTTTCCAACAGCAGGATATCGCCGTTGTTCATCTTCGCGACGGCGGAAGCGGCAGCCTCGCCGATGCAGTCGGAAGCTGTCAGCACGGCATGGTCAAGCACCTGTTCGACGGAGGGGGCAACCAGCGAAAGAGAGAATTCTGCCGAGGGTCCATCCTTAGGGCGGCCGAAATGAGCAAGCAGGATGACCTTCGCGCCCTTTTTTGACAGCTCAAGGATCGTCGGCGCAACGCGCTCGATGCGGGTCGTGTCCGTGACCTTGCCGTCCTTGACCGGGACGTTGAGGTCGACGCGGACGAGAACGCGCTTGCCGGCGATGTCGTTGAGGTCGTCGAGGGTCTTGAAAGCTGCCATGGGAGGATCCATTCGTGGTTGGCGAAAGTTGCGCCGACCATAGCAAGGATCGGAGGAGACGCAAGGCAGTCGGCCGCCGTTTCAGCGCGGGTTTTCGTCACGTCCTGCAGCACCTTCCGCCGTGGCTGCCTCACGTTTCTGGCGGCCTTTCATGCGGTCGCGAATGCGCTGGATAATATCGCGCAGATTGATGAAGATCGGCAGCGTGGTGGCCGGCTCGACAGCCTCCAGCGACATGCCGACAGAGGTGATGTGATCCTGATCGTCGAGGTCGCGGACGATGAGGATGAGCGAGCCGAGACGGACACGATCGGCGTAGTCCGCCTTGCCGCCGAGGCGCTGTTTCATCAGTTCGGCGATTGTCAGCCCCTTTTCGGATTCATTGAGAAGGCCCGGGCCATAGGCGGCATCGAGATCGGCTGCGGGGCGGGCCGGGGACAGTGCGAAGGCGCCGAAGAATTCCGCATCATCGTCATCAACGGGAGCGCGGCTGGCGAAGAGGCGGTCGAGCAGGCGTGAATAGCTGGGCGCGATGAAGAGATAGACGAGATCGTTTTCCCTGAGGCGGCCGGCATACTGATAACGCATCGACTTGCCGTCGCGGATCACCAGCGAGGGTGCTGCCCAGCGCGGAATGCGCTCGCCGCGCAGAACCGGACTGTCCTTGACGACGCGATAGGAAAGCAGTTCGTGATTGGCGGCACCCGGCAGGTCTACCTCCACCTTGTCGACCGCGCCGATGCGTGGAGGGATGATGAGGCCGAGGCGCTTGGCGACGGGTTTGATCGTCCAGCCCTGTACGAGCAGCGAGACCAGCACGATGATGAAGGCGGTGTTGAAATAGATTTGGCTGTGCTCCAGCCCGCCGAGGATTGGCATGATGGCGAGCAGGATGGAGACGGCGCCGCGCAGGCCGACCCAGGCGACGAAGCCGATTTCCTGCTGTGTATAATCGAAAGGCAGCAGCGACAGCCAGACGGCGAGCGGCCGGGCGACGAAGATCAGGAAGAGCGCGAGCAGGATCGCCGGGACGATGATAACAGGAAATTGCGAAGGTGTTGCGAGTAGGCCGAGGACAAGGAACATGATGATCTGGGCAAGCCAGGTCATGCCGTCCTGGAAGCGCCTGATGGTGCCGATCGCCTGCATCTTGCGGTTTCCGGCGTAGATGCCGGCGACATAGACCGCAAGGAAGCCGCTGCCACCCACCGCGCCGGTGAAGGAAAAGACGAGCAGGGCGAGCGCCAGCACGAAGATCGGCGTCAGGCCGCGATCGGTTTCCAGTCGGCCGGCGATCAGCACGATCATCATGCCACCAAGCAGGCCGAGGATAACGCCGAGGCCCATCTGCTGGATGAACATGGCGAGCATGCCGATATTGATGCCGGCGTAACGTTCGCCGCTCGCGAGAACCTCGACCAGGGCGATGGTCAGGAAAATCGCCATAGGGTCGTTGGTGCCGGATTCGACTTCCAGCGTGGAACGCACCTTGTCGCGGATGTTGATGCCGCCGATGCGCAGCAGGAAGAAGACGGCTGCGGCATCGGTGGATGCGACGATGGAGCCGAGCAACATACCTTCGAGCCAGCTGAAATGCAGCAGCCAGCGGGCCGCAAAGGCGAAGAGCGCTGCGGTCAGAAGCACGCCGACCGATGCGAGCGTCAGTGACGGGATTGCGGCGATGCGGAAGGCCTGCATCGGCGTGCCGAAACCGGAATCGAAAAGGATGATGGCGAGTGCGATCGAGCCCAGAACATAAGCGAGATAGTTGTTGCTGAATTCGATGCCGACACCGTCAACGCCTGCAGCAAGGCCGATCATCAGGAAGAGCAGAAGCAAGGGGGCGCCGAAGCGGAAGGCCAGCAGGCTCGAAAAGGCTGCAAGAAGCACGAGCGCCGTTGCGACCAGCACCACGATGTAAAACGCTTCCATGCCTACCCCTTTCGCTTCATCACGCCATCCCGAAGCCGCCCCGGCCTATTCTTCAACCCTCCGCGTCCAGCACGATCCGTTAGTAAACGGCAAAATGCGGCAGAAGGGTAGGCCTTGCGGCTTAACCTCGGCTGCATTGCTGCATCATGCTGCTGGACGGCCCTTGAAATGAGGGCCAGTGGAGAATGTTACGGGAGAAAGTCTGTAAAAAGAATGTATAGGCAAATCAGGCGAGAGCAGGGCAGATAGGCGGGGCACTGCACTTTTTGTTGATGAGGCTGTCAGAGGCCGCTTCGTTCCTTCTTCACCAGATATTGTTTCTGAATTCTGTCCACGGGGGTACCGTCGTCGAGAGGCACTTTTTCCATTACGTTATAAGTGCGGAATCCCATCTTTTCGTAATAGGCTAGCCCGCCGCCGTTATCGGCGCGAATGGTTGCGTTGATGAAGTCGATATTGCGTTCTTTCGCCACAGAAACTGTTGCTGAAAAAAGCGCGGTGCCGACGCCCGGTATCTTCGGACTTCGGCGAGCGAAGGTCCCGATGTCGGCCCATCCCTCCGGCCGGTTTTCATAGAGGCTAAGGAACTGAAAGCCGGCGAGCCCGGATCCTGCTTGCGCTACATGACATGTGAGGGCGAATTCGCCGGTAATGAACCAGTCGGCCAACTGGTCGGGGGAAAGGGGAGCCTCCAGGGCAGTCGTGCCGCCGGCTTCGATGATCTCATTGAGAAGTCCGCTGAGTTCCTGTGCGTCATCAGCCGTCGCCTTGCGAATAGTGAGATGCGCCATGCTTTTCTATCCTTCCGTTGTTGCATGCAGGGTCGGGTACTTCGATCCCAGCCGCTCCGATCTTCTGTTTATCGCAGAAACGAAAACGGCCCGGTTTCCCGAGCCGTTTCCTGATCTCTCTGCCGGAAGCTTAGATGAGCTTGGCGAAGGCTACGGCCGTGTCGGACATACGGCTGGAGAAGCCCCACTCGTTGTCGTACCAGGACAGGACGCGCACGAAATTGCCT
>NZ_JBFUBG010000174.1:0-5640 GCF_056405875.1 Rhizobium sp. P1_E6
CGTTGTAGGAGCCGCCCCAGTGCCAGCTCATATGCGAGAGCGGCATGCTTTCGGTGATCGGGTGGTGCGGCTCGGTGAGCCGGACCTCCAGCTTTTCGCCCTTCGTCCACCACAGCCAGTCGCGGCAATTTCCGGGCGTCCATTCGAGCCCCGGAATGTCGATCCAGTCGGCATGGCCCTGCAGGCAGACGACGAGGAAGCCGCCGCCCGCGAGATAGGCGTTCAGCTGCTGCGCATGCGGGAGCGGTGCCGCCGCATCCATCGCATCCGGCATGACCACGGCGGCGTAGGAGCTGAGATCGACCTTGGGCAAGTCGTTGATGTAGATGAGGTCGTCGACATAGTGGCGGAAATCCTGGAAGCTGCGCAGCTGCCAGCTATTGCCCCAATGGATATAGGCGATGCCTTTGCCTGACCGGGTGGCTTCAGCCATCGAGACGTGCTCCTTCATGGCGGAAGACGGGCGCATAGGTGTGCTTGGCAAGCCCGTCGAAATCGGCGCGCGCGATCGGCAGGTCGTAGAGGTCGGTCAGGTTTTCGGCGCTGAGCGCTTCCTCCGTCGGCCCGCAGACATATTGGCTGGCGCTGGTCATCAGCAGCACGTCGCTTGCAATCTCCACCGCGTGCTGCGGCATGTGCGTGGAAAAGACGATCGTCATGCCGTGCTCCTGGCGGAGATGCGCGAGCAGGCCGAGAACCTTGTCCTGGTTCTTGTAGTCGAGGGCGGCGCAGGGTTCGTCGAGCACCAGCAGCTCGCATTCCGATGCCAGCGCCTGGGCGATCATCACAAGCTGGCGCTGGCCGCCGCTCAGCGAATTGAAGGCCTGCGGTTCGAGATGTTCGATATCGAGCATATGGAAATAGTGCCGCGCGATCTCATAATCTTTCCTGCGCGGCGCACCGAACAGACCGAGATGGCGCGCTCTTCCCATCAGGGCGATATCCAGCGCGGAATAGGCGAAGGGCACTTCGAACAGCTGCGGCACGAAGCCGACCTGGCCGGCGACCGCAAGCCGACCGGACTTCGGCTTGATGACACCGATCAGCGTATTGATCAGCGTCGTCTTGCCGACGCCGTTGGCGCCGAGCACGGCGAGAATCCGCCCGCGTTCCAGGCGGAGGCTGTAATTGCTGAGGATGGTTTTGCCGCCCCGCTCGACGGTGAGATCGCTTGCCTCAATCACCGGCCCAGCCTCCCCTCGCATGCAGACGGCGCAGGATGACCGCAAAAACGGGAACGCCGATCAGCGCGGTGATGATGCCGAGCGGGATCTCCGCGGTGCTCACGGTTCGCGCGAGATTGTCAACCATCAGCAGATAGATCGCGCCGATGACGCCGGAGACCGGCAGCAGCCGCTGATGGTCGGCGCCGACGAGCGCGCGGGCGACATGCGGAATGACGAGGCCGACCCAGCCGATAATGCCCGATGTCGCAACCACGCCCGCCGAAACCAGCGCCGACGCCAGCAGAATGATCCATTGCACCAGCACGACCTTCGTGCCGAGCGCCCTC
Organism: Rhizobium sp. P1_E6; assembly: GCF_056405875.1. Taxonomy (NCBI): domain Bacteria; kingdom Pseudomonadati; phylum Pseudomonadota; class Alphaproteobacteria; order Hyphomicrobiales; family Rhizobiaceae; genus Rhizobium; species Rhizobium sp. P1_E6. The sequence continues at coordinate 1,514 of NZ_JBFUBG010000174.1, forward strand.
GCTTTCTCCTCGCCGAGCGACATGATGTTGATCTGGAAGCGCAGGAGATAGATCGCAATACTTGATGGCACTACCGCGACGGCGACCAGCAGCACATCGGCATAGCTGCTTGAGGCGATGCTGCCCATCAGCCAGTAGGTGATGGCCGGCAGTTTCTGGAAGGGATCGGCCAGCAGCTTGGCAATGGATATCGCCGCCGAAAAGAAGGCCGATATAACCACGCCCGCCAGGACCAGCGTCAACATGCTGGTGCGCCCCCGCACCGTCGACAGCAGCTTGACGAGCAGGATGCTGCCGATGCCGAAAAGGAAGGCCAAGGTCAGCAGAAAATAACCCTGCAAGCCGACGAGGATCGCCAGCGTTCCGCCGAAACCGGCCCCTGACGTCACGCCGATGATACCGGGATCGACCAGCGGATTGCGAAACAGYCCCTGCAGCGCCGCGCCCGAAATGGACAGGCCGAAGCCGACAATGACAGCCGCCATGATGCGCGGCAGGCGGACCTGCTCGACCACGACTTCCTGCACCGGATCCCAATAGGGCATAACCAGTGGGTGGACGTTGTCGATCAGGATATAGGCGACATCCCGGACCGACAGGTCGTAGCGGCCGATCGTTACCGAATAGAGGATGGCTGCGACCAGCAGGCCGATCAGAACGGGAAGGACGGAAACCGAAGCCAGTTTCCGCCCCGTGCGGCCCGGCGCGGCGGCGTTCGCGTGCCGCGCCGTACCGCCGGCGCGAGGGCTAGCCGAAGAGTTCGACATACTTGTCCGCCGGCGCGTTGCTTTCGGATTCGAGAATCGCCTTCAGTTGATCGTCCGTCAGCGCGGTACCGTAGATCAGCTTGTAGACATCGCGGATCTGCTTTCGGAAATCCGGGGCAAAGTCGGCGCCATGCGCGACTGCCGCCAGCCATTCCGACGTCAGGAAGATCTCCGGCGCATCGGGCGTGCGGGCAAAGACCGGCTGCTTGTAGACGCGTTTCTCCTTGACCGCCTTGAGATTGGCAAGAACCGGGTTGTCGAAGAAATCCTTAGGATTGAGGTCGCTTGCATAGGCCGGAATGACGATGATGTCGGGGTTCCAGACCAGCAATTGTTCGAAATCGACAGTGCGCCACCATTCGCCTGATTTATCTGCTGCCGGATTGGTCACGCCGCTGAGCGAGAGGTCCTGCGAACCATTGGCGATGACCTGGATTTGGTCGGCCACCTTGTCGATGTGCAGGATGGAGGGAAAGGCCGACGTGTCGAGCTTGCCGACCTTGTCACCGAGTGCCTTCAACGTGTCGGCCTGCGCCTTCAGGATCGCCTGGGCCCGGTCGTTGCGGCCGGTCATGGCGCCGGTCAGCGAGATATAGTCGAGGCGATCCTGCTCGGTGCAGCACCGCCAACCGACGACGGTCAGGCCGACACGTTCCAGCGGCTCGATGAGCTTTTCATCATGGTTCCACTGAATTACGGCGTCAGGCTTCTCAGCGAGGATCGCCTCGACATTCGGCACAAAACCGTCCTGGGCGGCACTGGCATTGATCTTCGCCATTTCGGGCAGTATCTCGGCATAGATGCCCTTGGTGAAATAACGCACCAGCGAATCCCTGTTCATGCCGGCGATATTGTCCGCCTTCTCGTCCACTGCGCGATAGATGATCGGCGCGGAGCGGACGATCGTGACCACCCGTTCCGGGGGCTTCTCGAAAGTGATGGTCTTTCCGCGGTGATCGACAAACGAACTTTCGGCATGCAACGTTGCCGGCAGGAAAAGCGCGAGGGGCATTGCCAAGGCGGAAAAAGCCTTGAGACGGCTGGACATGGATCACTCCTTTGACTGGCACTCCGGCCCCTTGGCGCTCGGAGCGCAGCAGGTGGCAGGGTCAATAACATGAGTTTTCTAGTCATGTTATTGATGGCTGTCCAGTCCAAGTTGGAGCCGACGGGAGTGACTTTGTGCTGATTTCGTCGAGAAACTGATTATGAGTGCGCTTGCCGAATTTAACGATCGCCAGTCGCAACGCGCTTCCGCGTTCACGAAGACTGAGACGGCATGCGGCGAAACTCCGACGATATGCTTCGTCTTCACGTAAAGCCATCGAGTCGCTTCAATTATCGCAGGGTAAACCTACGTGATAACCGCCCGACCTGCCCTTCGTAAGCCAGACACTAGCAGCCATGATATCGCCACGCGTCAACCGAATCCAAGGCCAATATGTTGCTCTTGACCGGAATAGAACTGCTGGCGCCCATGCTTCACATGGTGGTGTGGCAAAGGCTCAAGACCTTTGGAGCACATCGTTTGGAGCGACTTCGTTCCCGCGCACCACTTTCTCTCCGCAGCGAAGGCAGGCGGCTTGCACCAGAAAACGATTCCGGTCACGCAACGGATTCGAGGCCAGCGACGCGATCAAATGGAATGATATCGACATCGTTTCCGAGCAGGTCTCGCGCAATCTCGACGATCTTGCCCTCATGGGTGAACAGGATTGGCTGAAACATGTGCCCGCTCGAAGCCAATGTCGTCAGTCCGGACGCCTTGCGCTCGTCATCGAACGTCTGGAACACGTCATCGGTCACAAATGGGATGGCCTCGTTTCGACTGCTGTAGTCTTCGAGGTAAGCCAGCCGCAGCGCGAGATAAAGCTGGTCGGCCGCCCCCTCACTGAGCGCCTTCGGTCCGATCCGTTCGCCGCTCGCTCGTTGTGCTTTAATCTGGACCTTGTCGTCATCCCCGAATTCCTGGACCAGGCGCGTAAACGAACCTTTCGTCAGAGCGGAGAAATGCTCGCCGGCGCGCAAAAGCAGAGGGTCGCTCTGGCTCTCGCGATGGCGCTCAAGCGATGAGGAAAGCAACTTCGACGCAACTTTCAAAATCGCCCATTGCCTCGCGAGGTCCTGTGCGTCCTGCTCGGCGGCAAGCTTTTCGAAGGCAGCCTCTTCCGCACTTGGACCTGACTCGAGATTGTCCCTGATCGCTCCGAGTTCGGCCAGGCGTCCCTTGAGCCGACCGAACTGCTCATATTGCTCGGAATCTGATGCCGTTAGCGACTCGATTTCCAAGCCTGCAGCAAACCGGTCGAAGTGAGCAAGCTGATTGCGTATCTCCGGCTCCGCCAAACCCCTCGACTGCAAGGAAAGCCTGCGCCGGCACTCATCGAGCCGGCCCATGACAGCGCTCCGCTGATGAAGAAGGTCAAGCAACGTTCTGCTATCAGCTTTAACTTCCAGCCGGGCTAGAATCTCCTCGACATCTCGTGCGACATCATCGTTGGCCTGCGCTATCCGCCCGCGATCCGCCAAGGCCCGATCGCGGGACTGCATCAGGAGATCCCTGCGCTCGCTAGCAGATTTCGCAGAGACCGCACGCTGGTGCAGAACGTCGACGGCGGTCTCCGGAGCGCCCTTGGCGATCGCCGGGTCGACGATCTCGCAAACAGCCATGACGTTCCGTTCAAACGCCTCGATATCGCGCGCCATCCCATCGACGCGCCGCTGCCTGTTTTGCCTTTCCGCGTGCGATCTCGGAATATCTTTCCAAACCTGTATGGCCGCCTCGGCCATCTCCAACGTCGGTTCCTGATGCAGGCCAAATGTACGGCAGGCGTCCAAGAATTGGCCTCGCCACGTTTCGATGCGCAGGGCGGCCGCGTTGAGTTTCTGCTCCCCGTCATCGATGTCAGCTCTGAGGTTTTCTTGCCTGGCATGAGCCAGGCGGCTATCGTCCCATGCCTTCCTCAAATCATCGAGCTTTCCGGCCAGGACCCTGACGGCGGCCTCCAAAGGACCCTGGAATTTATCGGTGAGTCCCAATTCCGTCGCAATCGCCGTCAGCTCGGAGAGAACGGGCGCCTTGCGCCTCAAAAGAAGCTGACATTCGTCTTCGTATTCCTGAAGGCGCCGGCGTTTGTCCGCAATTGTGGTCAGGGCTCGCAGCCATTTCGCCATCTGGTCGATATCAAGGACTTGCACGCCTGTGTGCCCAAACAGCAGCCCAAAATTACTATTGATGGCCTCCGCATGAGCTTGCGCTGCATCCAGGTCGATTTGTCCCGAGGCGACAGAGCTCTCCAATCGGGAGAGCCTGAGAGCAAGCTGTGCATGCCGGGCCGTTCGCTCCGCCTGGGACAGTGC
>NZ_JBFUBG010000175.1:0-5510 GCF_056405875.1 Rhizobium sp. P1_E6
GGTACGAAGCGTTCACCGGTGATCCATTCATAGGCTTTGATGTAGACGGCCGAGGTCTGCTCGATCAGCTCGACCGGAATCTCCGGAATTTCATCCTTATAAGGGTCGCAGCGCTCGACCACCCAGGCGCGCACGAAGTCCTTGTCGAAGCTGTCCGGCCGCTTGCCGGCTTCGAAGGCAGCGGGATAGGTTTCTGCCACCCAGTAGCGGCTGCTGTCGGGCGTATGGATCTCGTCGGCGAGAATGATGTTGCCATTCTCGTCCGTGCCGAATTCATATTTGGTGTCGACAAGGATCAGGCCGCGTTTTGCGGCTATGTCCTGGCCGCGGGCGAAAAGCGCCAGCGCATATTTGGAAAGCGTTTCCCACTGCTCTTTCGTCAGCAGTCCACGGCTGACGATTTCGGCCGGCGTCAGCGGTTCGTCATGGCCGCCGTCGAATTCCTTGCTGGTCGGCGTGATGACCGGCTCGGGAAGAACCTGGTTGTCGTGCATGCCGTCGGGTAGACGCATGCCGTACATCTCACGCTCGCCCTTTTTATAAAGCGTCAGGATTGAGGTGCCGGTCGTGCCGGCGAGATAGCCGCGTACGACGATCTCGACAGGAAGAATATCGAGCCGCTTGCCGATGACGACATTCGGATCGGGGTAGTCGAGGACGTGATTGGGGCAAATGTCCTTCGTTGCCTCGAACCAGTAGCGGGCCGTCTGCGTCAGCACCTGTCCCTTGTAGGGAATGCAGGTCAGGATGCGGTCGAAGGCGCTCAGCCGGTCGGTGCTGATGATAATGCGCCGGCCATCCGGAAGATCGTAATTCTCGCGCACCTTGCCGCGGTAGTAGTTCGGCAGTTCCGGGAAATGGGCTTCGGAGAGAATGCGCACGGTGCTCGGCTGTCCTTCTATCGGCTTAAACTGTCCCTGCTCTAGTTTCATTGCGGGGGAAGTCAAGCAAAGGCTCATCAAAGCCAGAAGAGGGTGATGAGAACGAGCGTAACTATATAGCCGGCGAGTGTCAGCGGCCAGCCGGCGCGCAGGAAATCGCCAAAACGGTAGCTGCCGATGCTCATCGACAGCGTATTGTTATGATGGCCGAAGGGTGTGAGGAAATCCTGCGAGGCACCGGCGGCCACCGCAATCAGATAGGCCTGTGGCGGCTGCTGGCCGGCTCTCGCAAATTCCAACGCGATCGGCGCGAGCACGATCGCGACCGTGGCATTGTTGACGAAGGGTGTCAGCGCCATGGCCAGAAACAGAACGAGTGCGATGCCCCACAGCGGATGGCTGATCGGGAAGGCTAGGCTCAGCCATGCTGCGATGGTCTCGGCCATGCCCGTTGTGGCGACAGCCTGACCGATCGGGATCATTGCCGCGAGCATGATGATGATTGGCCAATTGAGGTCCGCCATTGCATGACGAATGTTGAGATAGCCGGGCAGCGCGAGCGCCAGCACCACGAAGGCAAGAGCAATATCGGGGCGTAGGCCGAAGGCGGAAGCGACAACGCCGCAGGCAAAGATTGCAAAAGGCTGCCATGAAGCCGGCGATCCGGGGAAGGGCGCTGCGGAAGCAAGGGGCAGGCATTCACACTCTTCCAGCGCCTCAGCTATCGCCGCTTTCGGGCCCTCCAGCACCAATATGTCGCCGATGGAAAGCTGGAGATCCGCAAAACGTCCTTCGATACGGGGAGAACGCATCGACAGTGCTGAAACGGTGACGCCGCGAGTACGGAAGACTTCCAGCGAGGCGATGCGCGAGCCGACGACCGTGCTTTCCGGCATGACGACGGCTTCGATGCTGGCGAAATCCGGCTGCAGCCCATGCGGATGGGCGTTTGGCACCAGCGTTTGCGAGGCGGCCAGATCCGCGAAGACCGAATCCGCGCCCTGCGCCAACAGAATATCGCCCGGCTGAATGACCGATTGCTCGAGCGGGCCAAAGACGAAAGCCCTATCGCGGATCAGGGCATGCGGCTGGATGCCGAAACGCTCTGGACATTGGGCAAGTGTTACGCCGACGAGCGGCGAATGTTCGGGAATGCTGCGCTCGACGACGATGCGGCGGGCCGGCGGAGTTGGCACTTCCGCGACCTCGTCCGGCTCCGAAAACAATCGCTGCACGATCAGCGCGATCAGCAGAATGCCTGTTACGGCGACCGGAAGCCCGACATAAGCAAAGTCGAAGAAGCGGAAACCTTTGCCCGTGGTTTTCTCAAGCGCATCGCTGACGAGAAGATTGGCGGGCGTGCCGATCAATGAGACGAGACCGCCGAGAAGAGCGGCGAAGGATATTGGCATCAGGAGCTGCCGGCGCGGAATGCTCATGAGCGTGTTCAGCCGCAGCGCCAGCGGTAGGGTAATTGCGAAGGCGCCGATATTGTTCATGAAAATCGAGATGAAGCCGGTCAGAGCGGAGACGCCTGCTATGACCCGGAAATGCGAAAGGCCCGATGCCACAAAGCCCTCAGCGAGGCTGTCAAAGAGTTTGGTGCGCGCCAGAACCTGGACGACCATCAGGATTTCCACGACAGTGATGACCACCGGGCTTGCGAAGCCGGCAAAGATCCCGTCGGCAGGATAAAGGCCCAGCACATAACCCGCAAGTAATCCGCCGATCGCGACAACTTCTATGCGCAGGCGATCGAGGGAGAACAGGAAGAGCATCGCCACCAGCAGGATCAGGAGGGCTGCTTGCTCAAGCGTCATCGGCGGTTCCTGTCTTCGATCACACGCCGAATGTAGCTTTTCGTTCGGTGCTGTATAGCCCGCTCAGACGAAAGAATGATCGGTCCTGACATCTGATCTTGCTGCTGGTCAGGCCGGTCTGCGCCATTTTCCTTCGGCTGTCCGCTCTAGGACGGGCGTGGCAAAAACGCCTTTCGTGCGTGCCTGCCATTTGGGGCCTGCGGCATCGAGTTTGGCGGGCCAGCGGTCCGATTGCAGCATTGCCGCGCCAATGACGACGGGTTCTATGCCGCAGCTTGCGAGAAGATCGAGACCTGCGACGATCGAGGTTCCGCTCGATATGACGTCGTCGATCAGCGCGACGCGGCGGCCTTCCAGAAGAGGCAGCATGCGCGGATCGACATAGAGCCGTTTCTGTTGCTCCGGTGTGGTAATCGATGAGAGGGCGACCGACAATTCGTCGCGATACCAGAATTTGCGGGAGGTGCCGAGCGGCACATACCGGTCGTGTCCGAGCTTCTGGGCAACTGCTGCCGCAAGGGTCAGGCCGAGTGTCGGCAGACCGGCGACCACGTCGATAGCAAAGGGCTCTATTTTTGCGGCGAGGTCTTCGGCGAGTGCATCCAGCACTGTGAAGCTTGCCTGATTGATGATCAGCGAGGCCAACCCATGTTCGCCGTCCGAGAGTACGCGGATCGGCAGCCGCAACTGCCTGCCATCCTCGAGTTCCGCCACGAAGAAGGACGTGAAGTCACCGACCGTTTCAAAACTGCCCGGCGGATGGATATCCTGCCAGAAATCATGCGGCTTCATCTCGTTCATTCCCGATCCCTTATCATCTCGCCGGCGCGATCTTCCGGCGAAGATTCTTCAGTTCGGTCTCGGTCAGCGCCCTGACAGAACCCTTTGGCAGGTCGCCAAGCTCCAGCCCACCGATCGCCACACGCATGAGCCGGAGGCAAGCGATATCAAGTGCTTCCAGCATCCGGCGGATCTGCCGGTTGCGACCTTCATGCAGTTCTACTTCGATCCAGGAATTGCGGTCGCCTTCACGCAGCTTTCGGGCAGCTGTGGCGCGCAGCAGTTCACCTTCATGCCGAAGACCCGATGTCATGGCCGCCAGCATGTCATCGTCAGCGATCCGGTCGATCTGGACGTGATAGGATTTCGAGACGTGAGTGATTGGGTCGAGCAGCGCCTGGGCGAATTCCGTATCGTTGGTGAAGAGCAGCAACCCCTCGCTCGCCTTGTCGAGCCGGCCGACAGGCGAGAGGTGTGGGACATCAAACTCGGCCAGGCAGTCATAGACCGTCGGGCGACCTTCCGGATCATGGCGGGTGGTCACAAGGCCGCGCGGCTTGTTCAGCATCAGGTAGATCCTGGCCTCTGCGGCGATCTGCTTGCCATCGACCTTTATAATAGCGGTCGAAAGATCGACCCATGCCGAGGGATCGGTGACGATGCGATTGCCGACCTCGACGCGGCCCTCTGAAATCAGCCGTTCGGCCTGCGTGCGGGAACAATAGCCAAGCTTGGAGAGCGYGCGCGGAAGCGTAACCCGCTTGCCGGCCGGTTCGGCCACGGGTCTGTTGGGTTCGCGTGTTTTTTGCGGTGATCGCCGGTCTGTCACTTCGCCATCCCTGATGCGATTGCGAAAGCCGTTCTTTGCATGAACGACGTATGGATGCCAGCAATGGGGCTCGAAATTCTGGGGAGTAGGGGATTTCGGATGCCGAAAGGAACTATCAACGCTTCAGGAAAAGCGCAGTAGGGGAAGAAGAGCTTTTCTACCGCCTCAGGGGCAGGCCATGAAGCCGGCCAGTTCCTGCCGGTTCACCACGATGCCGGCAGCAGCCTTGGCCGGGTCCGGATGTGTGTAGGACAGGCTCGGCATTTCGGGGAGATCTAGCGCCTGGCGCATGTTCATGATGCCGACAGCAAGGCGCCCATCGCCGCCGTCGACGCTGACTTCAACGATCAGCTTCTCTCTCTTGTTTTCCATGATGTCCTCCCTTCATTTTTATGTTCCCACTGCTCGCATTAAAAATTGGTTTTTCTAAGACATAAGTGTTTACGCATCCTGCAAAAATTGGATTTGCAGGATGCGCAAAAATGTAGCGATGGAGGTTGGTGGTTCAACGCCACCAGTGGCGCTGTTCGGGCTGTGAGGCGCTCGACAGCATATAGCCCGCCAAGAAGCCGATCGCTCCAGCAACCAGAAGCGCCGTCGTGGTCGCTGCCGGATGTTCGCGGGCCGTGCCGGCGACTGCCGCACCTTCTGCCCGGATTTGGGCGACAGCGCTCTTGGCACGGGGAAGCGCGTCTTCATAAGCCTTGCCTGCGCGATCGCGCACTTCGTAATAGGCTTCGGCGCCCTGAGCGGAAATCATCTTCTGTAGGCGGGACACCTCCTGCTGCAGGGCGGCGATGTCCTTGCTGACGGATGTTCTGAGATCATCGGTACTGGCGGCCATATCTGTCTCCTTTCCTTCAATGGGGAGGGAAACACGGAAATGCGCGTTAGGTTCCGAGCCTTTCGCGACAATCCTTTATGACGCTCGTTTGACAGAGGCGGACGAGCGTCCATTTATTCGGTGTTAACCATAAAATTGGCCAAGGCACTGTTTTTTTGTGGCCTTTCCGCATTTTTGGGAGGGGTTCAGGATGATTTTTTATCGTTCAGTAAAAGATTGTTCGAGAATTTTGTCGCAAAGGGGATCTGTGGATAACTTAGTGCCAGAAAATCCCCTGTCGAATCAACCTGTTACAAAAATGTCAAAAAAGTTGGATTGGATGTGTTGACTGTTTCGAGGGTGTGGGATTATAAGCC
>NZ_JBFUBG010000176.1:0-5364 GCF_056405875.1 Rhizobium sp. P1_E6
TTCAACAATAGAGTGACGGAATCCCAGTGTGACCGCCATCCGGCCTGCGTCACCGGCGTGTAGCCGTTTCTTTCCTTCGGCTCGATCTTCGCCTTCTGTGCGAGCAGGAAAGCGATGACCTCGGCGTGGCCTTCTTCGGCCGCCGCATGCAGGGGCGTCATGCTGTAGAAGTTCTTGTCGTCGTTGACGGAGGCGCCTTTGGCCACCAGCAATTCCACGATATCGAGGTGACCGCCATAGGCTGCTGCATGCAGGGCCGTCAGTCCGCCCTTGTTGCGGATTTCGATATCGCAGCCCCGGTCCAGCAGAAGGGTGACGACATCAGTCTTGCCCGACAAGGCGGCAATCAGCAGCGCCGGCTCGCCGGTATCATCCGGCTCGGAGAGGTTTGCCCCCTGATCTGCAAGCTGTTTGACGCGATCGACATTTCCCTCACGCGCAGCGTCATGAAGAGGGCCTGCCGAAGCGGCGGAAGCCCCCAAGCCTAAACAGAACAAGCCGATCCAAAAAATATTCATCGCGCACCCCCGTCTTGCCATCCCTGGCTTCACAAGCGCGAAAGCGTGATTAAGCTATCATGAATATGAGCGATCGACAATAAATGGCGAATCTGTTTGGAGAGCGGCGCGTGCGAGGCCACTTGCGGCTCCGTAGCAAACCGCAGCTTGGAACAGGGATATTGTTATGAACTGGTTACCGAGAGCTACATTGCATCGAAGCTGATCTGTCAATGAAGGCCTTGCAGTCTGTTTCGTCGCTCAGCCAGCAACTCGCGTTGGACCAAGCTTCGCGCATCTTCGGTAAGACTACCCGTTTTCGAAAGACCAAGTTCGACAAACCGCGTTTCAATCTGTTTCGGGATTGAGTCCGCTTCGTGCTGGCAGAGCCGCACCAGCCATTTCCATTCGTCACTCGTCAAATCCTGCCGCGCGATCATTAAATGGTCTCCTCCAGAGCAACGTTATCCATTGATGGATAGCACAATTCACGTCGAAAGGCAGGCGACTGAATCATCGGGCTGATCAAGCGCGCAGGGGCTCCCAAAGCCCCTAACGAATCCTCTGCTTGGTGTTGTCTGACACTAGTAACCGGAATATGTGGGAATCTCTGGGATTATCCGGGAACGCATGCGAAAACGCCTAAAATCAGCCTCTTAACTCGGACGGAGCGGGCATCCCGTGGGTTTATCTTGACAGTACGACCTCCAAGAAGGGCAGCCTCATCGAGAACCAATTCCTTGAATTGGATGTTTGCTTCAAAACGCCTTCGAAAAAACCCCGACGGACCTCAAGTACCCTTCAAGCCTACAAAACAAGGCTTTTAAAGTTGTTCGCGGCGTAATAAGCAACCGCGTCTGCGGTCGCTATTATCCTTTGCTGCCAAAAAAGATTCCCACATGAACGCGGAAATCTCTTTTGATTGTCTGATGAACAAAGAAATCAAACGAATGGCCTGCTTCCGCGGCGGGGAAGATTTCCACATTGCTCCCTAAGCCTGTAGTGTTAGCTCTGGCCGCTAGGCAGTTTAGGACAACACCTTTCGAAGAGTCAGGCTTTGATCGGCGCAGCAACAAATCAGAAGCATAGCGCATAGAAGGCGGTGGTTACTCGCCTGACATCTCTTAAAATCCTGCAGGCATTTGAAGCATCCCGTTTGGTATTGATCCGGGATACCATCATGCGGCGCAGGGCCGCGGCGCTGGGGCATCGTGCTGGATGACGACGAAACGAAGGGGCGATCTGAATGAGCAATGTTCCAGTGACGACCGAAGGGCGGATCTTCGCCCGGCAGGTGTGGCGGGAGTTCCGGCGGCGGGAGCCGCTGGACGCCTCGGTGTTCGCCGGGAAGCCGGTCAAGAGCTGGGAAGAGGCGATCTTTCCGCTCTTCGAGCGCGGCTGGAAAGATCCGCGCAGTCCGTTCACCTGGAACGCCCTTAACAACGCCGCCAAGAGGCTGATGACCATCCCTCGAGAGGACATGTGCCACCTCCACATGTTCGACGACGGTCTTTACGGCCTCTTGACGGTGCACGCCAGCGACAGCCACGCCCTGAGCGTTATGGCGGGGGAGCGCGAGGAGGCGCTGATCGTGCAGCGCCATTCGTTCACGCACGGATGGTCCGGAGTGGTCGTCGCGAATGTTTCCGATCATGCGCTGGGTCGCTTCTATGAGCGCTGGGACACCAAGCCGACCCTCAGCGACGGTATTACGTTCGTCATCATGTGCGGCCACATTGGAGCCGAGATCGCCACCCGGCAGCATCTCATCGGGTCTGACATCTGCTTCATGCTCGGCAACGGTGCCGTCGCCACTGGCAACGTCAAGGTTTCGGCCCAAGGTAAGACTGGTAAGGCTTTGACTTGGTTCGACTGCCGCACGGTACTGCCGGAAGAAGCCTGCACCGAGGAACAGCTTGAACAGGCGAAGGTGCTCGCCGAAGTGCTCCTCGGGCGAGACCGCGTATCGAATGCGCCGCATAACCCGAGACGCCCGGATTACGTGTTGTCTTTGCTGGAAAAGTCGAAGAAGCCGCCGAACTAAGTCCGTGGGGCGCTCAAGCACGTTGATGGGTACGAGCCCCTTCGCCATAAGCGGGAGGCCGGAAAGTGGAGGAAGCAGTTGAGCAACTAAGCGCGTGTCCCCATCCGGGCTTCAATTCGTTCGGGAACGTTGTACGCCTGAACCGTGATAAGTATCTCTCTGTTGGCATCATCTTTGTGGCCGAATAAATAACTCCAGCTGCTCTCGGACCGTTCCATCGCCAGCTTCTTGAAGTTTGGATGTTCCGGCGTCGCTGCTTTGATCTTAGTTAAGACTCCGCTGAAATCTTTGTTTCGGTTGAAGATTAGAACAGCAGCCTTAGTGTCCCTCCAACTAAGATACGATAGCACCTGATCGAGAGTTTCGAGGTAGGCCTTCTCACCGGACCAAAACTTGCATTCCCCGATAAAGATGTTCCTTCCGTCGACCTTGATAAGGATGTCGGTCTTTCCCTCATAGTTGAAAGTCTCACCAGTTGCGTCGCCCGCATAGTGGCCATTCAAATGGACAAGGAAGTGAGTTCTCAAACTCTCCTCGTCAATCTCCCTGAATGCTCCGGGGCTTTGCTCTATAACCCTGACCATATTTTCCAACACAGTCAGAATGTGTTCATAATCACCTGTCGCCAAAATCGGCTCTGGGCGATACGGTTGTCTCGACGCTGCTGGCGGGCGAGGCGTCGGGCCATTGCTCCGGCAAGCCGTTCGGCAGTTGCGGAGTTAGAAGCTTGACGCATCTCGCCGGGAGCAATGTTCCCGCGCACTTTCTTAAATGGCATCACGATAAATTTCTCGCACAATGACATCGGCAAATMCTTTCTTTAAAACAGATGTTCTTATTTTGTTCTCATAGGTTGTAAAGTCAATCGGATATTGCGGAGCGGCTCTCAGCTTGGATTGGCGATTTCAAGGTCGAGATGCAGTTGTTGTTACTGGGGGAGCTGTTCCCTAACGTCGTGGAAAGACGTGATCCGCCCGATCCCGACCAGTTTTGCATCCGCTTGGACAAGTACGACGAGATTGTTCGCATACTCGACGTGACCGATTGGCGAAAACAGAGCAACGAACTCGAAGCTGAAGCCTGGGCTTGATTTGCAGACAAAAACGTCGGGGCCGATCGCCAGGACAACGCAAGCGGTCAATGAAAGAATGAGTGGCCGTTCAATTGGATGTTTAGATCAAGTTTCTGTTGCCATTCGATTTTGCGCGCTACAGTAGGCCCGTGAACTCGGAGCACCACGCCCGTCAGCAAGCGGGAGCCGAGCTGCTGACCGCTCCTGGCAAGCGGGGCGCCCGCGCTCGCTAGTCGGCCATCATCTCGCTTTCCAGCGATCTCCGCGCAGGTCGAGTTGACGGTCGGCGAATTCATTGAAAAAGGCCACCAAAACCGCGGTTTCCTCGGCAGGAAAGGCGCGATTGTTGTTTATAAAGTGGGCAACTTCTGTGAGCGAGAAACTGCCCGCGCGTTCAGAGGGCCAAAAGGCAAGGAAGTTGCTCGCGCGCGAGAATTTCGTTGGTCATGCTGATCGTCTCCTTCGTGTCTAGAACGCCCAGTTCTATAGGGAAATCTGTGCACAATCTGTAGTCCTGTTGATCTTGCAAACGAATGACCACAGTCTGCAATCAACGATACTTGCTGTGGACATTTCAAAATGATCTTGGACCACGTCGAAAACTCGCTTCGCGAAATCTTCGCTGCAGACGACGTTGCTCGTAGGGCGGCGCTAGTGTTCGGCCAGAAGAAGCTTATTCATTATTGCTCGGCCGATACCGCGCTAAGGATCATCAAACACAAGGAAATCTGGCTGCGAAACGTTCGGGTGATGAACGATTTCATGGAAGTAAACCATGGGTTCAGCCTTATCCAGAGGTCTCTGCAGACGCGAGTTGATACGGCAATCGAAACCGGCATGAACGAACTTAAAAAGGCGTTGGACAGTATTTCGCCCGGCCTTGCTGACCAGACGTTCGCTCAGTTTCAAGCATGGTCGCCGCACATTCAAAACGAAACCTACGTTACCTGTCTCTCAGAGCATCTCGATGACGAGGGCAATGACGGTCGCCTTTCGATGTGGAGAAACTAMTCGTCCGGGCAAGCCGGGGTAGGAATTATTATCAACACTGCGATTTTCGGCCGCACTGACGATGATCTTGGCGTTTATAGCAGTCCTGTCACATATTTATCGGATCAAGGCTTAGAGCAGTCGCTTCTGCTGATCGCACAAAAAATAAGGTTCAATGCAGCATTTCTGACCTCTCTTCCCCAAGAACGCCTAGTAGGTCACTATTTCTTTCTTTTGCGGACCATTGCGCACGGGTCAAAGCATCCGGGCTTCAGAGAGGAGCGTGAGTGGAGAATCTTCCACACGCTGGGGCTTGATGAAAGAAAACTCCTCAAAGTTGAGAGCGAGGCCGTTGGCGGGATACCGCAACGAATATTGAAGTTGCCTGTCGATGGTTCGCTGGAAGGTCTCGCCATACCAAGCTTGATCGACAGCATTCTGATTGGTCCGTCGCAATACCAAGTTGTCATTGGAAATGCGTTGGCGGATGAGCTTCTGCGTGCCGGCATGCAGGACGCGCACCAAAAAATCAAATATTCACCGATCCCTCTTCGAACGTGAGCTGATAGCGGGCTTCAAAAATATTCGTGGAGTGCCCCCCATTTCGCCGGACAGATCAGCTATTGAGACAATGCTTTGATGAACTCCCTTGGGGAGGCCATTTTCAGCGCTGAGTGTGGGTGGATTTCATTATAGTCTTCGATCCATCCGTCGATCTTCCGGAGGGCTGTTGCGGCGTCCGGAATGGGTGAGATGCGTAT
>NZ_JBFUBG010000177.1:0-5334 GCF_056405875.1 Rhizobium sp. P1_E6
CGCTACAAGCGCGCCCGTGGCTACAACGTCCTCCATCCGATGGGTTGGGACGCTTTTGGCATGCCGGCAGAAAATGCGGCTATGGAGCGCGGCGTCCACCCCGCATCCTGGACCTATCAGAACATCGGCTCGATGAAAGCGCAGCTGAAGGCGATGGGTTTGTCGCTGGATTGGTCGCGCGAATTCGCGACCTGCGATGTCGAATACTATCAGCAGCAGCAGCACCTTTTCCTGGACTTCCTGGAAAAGGGCCTCGTCTACCGCAAGCAGTCCAAGGTGAATTGGGATCCGGTCGACAACACCGTTCTCGCCAATGAACAGGTCATCGACGGCCGGGGCTGGCGTTCCGGCGCGCTGGTCGAACAGCGCGAGCTGACGCAGTGGTTCTTCAAGATCACCGATTTCAGCCAGGACCTGCTGGACGCGCTCGACACGCTCGACCAATGGCCGGAAAAAGTACGCCTGATGCAGAAGAACTGGATCGGTCGCTCCGAAGGTCTGACGATCCGCTGGGAAATCGTTCCGGAAACCGCCCCCGCAGGCGAAACCGAGGTCATAGTCTATACAACGCGCCCGGATACGCTGTTCGGCGCGTCCTTCTTGGCGATCGCTGCCGACCATCCGCTTGCCAAGGAAATAGCGGGCAAGAATCCCGATATCGAAGCCTTCTGTGAAGAATGCCGCCGCGCCGGTACCTCTCTTGCCGCCCTTGAGACGGCCGAAAAGAAGGGCATGGATACCGGTATCCGCGTCAAGCATCCGCTGGATGCTTCCTGGGAGCTGCCGGTCTATGTCGCCAACTTCGTTCTGATGGATTACGGCACGGGCGCCATCTTCGGTTGCCCCTCCGGCGACCAGCGGGATCTGGATTTCGCTCGCAAATATGGCCTGCCGGTCGTTCCGGTTGTCATGCCCAGGGATAGCGATGCCGCAAGTTTCACCGTCGGCGATACCGCCTATGACGGCGAGGGCGTGATGATCAACTCGCGCTTCCTCGATGGCAAGACGACGGACGAAGCCTTCCAGGCCGTTGCCGACAAGCTGTCTTCCTCCTTGCTTGGCAATGCGCCACAAGGCGAACGCAGGGTCAATTTCCGCCTGCGCGACTGGGGCATTTCCCGGCAGCGTTACTGGGGTTGCCCCATCCCGGTCATCCATTGCGATGATTGCGGCGTCATACCGGTTCCGAAGAAGGACCTGCCGGTTAAGCTGCCGCAGGATGTGACTTTCGATCAGCCTGGCAACCCGCTGGACCGCCACCCGACCTGGCGGCACGTCGCCTGCCCGCAATGCGGCAAGGATGCGCGCCGCGAGACGGATACGATGGACACCTTCGTCGATTCGAGCTGGTATTTCACCCGCTTCACGGCACCTTGGGAGAAGCAGCCGACAGATCCGGCTGCGGCGAACCGCTGGCTGCCCGTCGACCAATATATCGGCGGTATCGAACACGCGATCCTGCACCTGCTCTATTCACGTTTCTTCACCCGCGCGATGCGCGAGACCGGCCATGTAGACGTCAAGGAGCCGTTCAAGGGCCTCTTCACGCAGGGCATGGTGGTCCACGAAACCTACAGCCGCGGTGCCGGCATGCACCGCGAATGGATTTCGCCTGCCGACATTCGCATCGAGGAGATCGACGGGAAGCGCTGCGCCTATCTGCTGGAAGGCGGCGAAGAAATCGCAATCGGCTCGATCGAAAAGATGTCGAAGTCGWAGAAGAACGTTGTAGACCCCGACGATATCATCGCCTCATACGGCGCCGATACCGCGCGTTTCTTCGTTCTGTCGGACTCCCCGCCCGATCGTGACGTCATCTGGTCCGAAGCCGGCGTGGAGGGCGCTCATCGCTTCACGCAGCGCCTCTGGCGCCTGGTGTCGGAAGCGGCGGAGGCGCTGTCCACCGTCGAACCCAAGCCGGCACAGGAAGGCGAAGCGCTGGCGATCTCGCAACTCGCCCACAAGACGCTGAAGGCGGTGCAGAACGACTACGACAGGCTCTGGTTTAATAAAGCGGTCGCTCGCATCTACGAACTGGTCAACGCGCTGGGAGGCCCGCTGACGAAGGTTGCAGCCGGGGAGGGCGACGCAGGCTATCGGGCTGCCATCCGAAACGCGGCCGAGATCCTGATCCAGCTCGTTGCGCCCATGACGCCACATCTGGCCGAAGAATGCTGGTTGACCCTTGGCAACAAGGATCTTATCGCCCACGCGGCCTGGCCGGACTACGACGAATCGCTCGTCGTGGAGAACGACGTGATCCTGCCCGTCCAGATCAACGGCAAGAAGCGCGCCGAATTGACAATTTCTCGCGACGCAGATCAAAATGCCGTCACCGAAGCCGTGCTGGAATTGGACGCGGTGAAGAATGTCCTGAACGGTCAGGCACCGAAGAAGATCATCGTGGTTCCACAGAGGATTGTAAACATTGTCGTCTGATTTCGCCCGCAAGCTTGCGCGCCGCGCCGGCATCGTCACGATCCTTGTGTCCACGGCGTTCGTTTCCGCCTGCCAGGTTCGGCCACTCTATTCCGAAAACACCGGGGTTAACGAGAAGCTCGGCTCCGTTGGCTTTTCCGAAGCAGGTACGCGCGTCGGACAGGAAGTTCGCAACCATCTGATCTTCCTGGCTTCACGCGGTGCTGGTGAACCGGACAAGCCCGATTACATGGTTGATATGCAGGTTTCGTCCTACGTTGCCGATACTTTGCTTGTTCAGTCCTCGGATACGTCTCGCGCAGGCCGTGCGACTGTTTCGGTAAGCTACACTTTGCGCACCACCAAAGACGATCAGGTGATCAAGGCTGGCAGACGCGAAGCGACGGCCCTGGTAGACTTTCCAAGTCAGGAATTTGCAAAGCAGCGCGCCATCCGCGATGCCGAAAATCGCGCCGCCAATCAGGCGGCCGAATTCGTGGGAGCGGACCTCGCTGCTGCGCTCAGCCGCTAGGGGAGCGGTGGCGTGGCGGAAATCAAATCCCATGAGTTCGAAGGGTTTCTGCAGAGATCCTCACGCCAGTATCGCATTTATCTGATCTATGGCCCAGACCGCGGGCTTGTTTCTGAGCGCGCGGGCATGATTGCTGGAAAAACGGGAATCGATCAGAATGATCCCTTTTCCGTTACCAAGCTCGATGTCGGCGATCTCCAGAAAGAGCCCGGACGGCTGGTCGATGAAGCCCAGTCCATGGGTCTTTTCGGCGGTGAAAAGCTGATATGGGTGAGGGGTGCTGCAAACGAGAAATACCTCGTCGACGCTATCTCATTTCTATCAGGTGCTTCGCTCGAGGCCGCCAGCATCATCGTTGAAGCAGGTGACCTGAAGAAGGGATCGGCCTTGCGCAAGGCGGTCGAAGCTGCCCGCATCGCCGTCGCCATCCCCTGCTACGCTGACGACGGCCGCGCGTTGAACGCGCTGATAGACAGTGAGCTCGCCCCTGAAGGACTGGGCATTACGCCGGCTGCCAGGCAGGCCCTCGTCATGCTGATTGGCGGCGACAGAATCGCGTCCAGAAATGAGATTCGCAAACTGGCTCTCTATTGCCGCGGCATGGGAACGATTGAAGATCATCACGTTACCGAAATAATCGGTGACGCCAGCGCCATTTCGGTCGATGATGCAGTCGACGCGATATTGAGCGGCAATAGCAATAACTTCCTACACGCGATGCAGAAGATCACCAGTTCCAAAACCTCGGTTTTTCTGGTTCTTCAAGCTTGCCTTCGACAATTCCAGCTTCTCGACACAATGCGCGCGGAGATGGATGAGAAAAGATTGCCGGCAGCGCAAATCATGCAGGCCTTGGGCAGGCATCTTCATTTCCGTCGCAAGCCGATCATAGAACAGGCGCTAAAAACCTGGAGCGCAGACGCCATTTCTCGTGAAACAAAACGTCTGCAGGCAGCCGTACTGCAAACGAGACAACGCCAAATGCTGGAGGATAGCATCGCCCTGCAGACGCTGCTCTCCACGACGCTGCAATCTGGAAGGCGCCCCCAGGCCTGATCAGCGCCGTTCAAGAAGCCGGCAGACTTCCTCGAGCTGCTCCAGGGACTTATAAGAAATCCGGATCTGCCCGCCGCTGGCTTTGTGATTGATGGAGACATCAAGCCCAAGCGTATCCGATAGCGTACGCTCTAAAGCCAACGTATCGGAATCCTTCTGGTTCTTCTGAACGGATACCTGCGGCTCCGACTGGGCTTTGATGTCGTTCTGCGCAAGCTTCTCAGCATCGCGTACTGACATGCCCTTGGAGACGATTGTACGCGCCAATGCGGAGGGATCCGACGTCGAAACCAGTGCGCGGGCATGACCCGCCGAAAGGCTGCCAGCGGCCAGCATATCACGGACAGGTTCCGGCAGTTTCAGCAGGCGCAGGGAATTAGCGACATGGCTTCGGCTCTTGCCGATGATTTCGCCGAGATCGTTTTGGGTGTATCCATACTCGGCTATCAGCTGCTCATAGCCGAGCGCCTCTTCAAGTGCGTTGAGATCGGAACGCTGGACATTCTCAACAATCGCGATTTCCAGCGCCGTCTTATCATCCACGTCCCTGATAATGACAGGGATTTCGATCAAACCTGCAAGCTGGGCGGCACGCCAACGTCTTTCGCCGGCAATGATTTCGTAACGATCCCGGGCGAGTGTCCTAACGACGATCGGCTGCACGATTCCGTGCTGGCGGATCGAACTCGCGAGGTCGTGAAGTTCGGAATCATCAAAGAAACGGCGAGGGTTGCGAGGGTTGCGAGTGACGAACTCGATCGGGATCATCCGGTCGGCGCTCACCGACGGCCGATCTGTTTCAGCAGCGACTGGCTGATCCATTTCGCCTATAAGGGCTGCGAGACCGCGGCCCAGCCGTCTTTTTGATGTATCGTCATTCATGTCTAAACTCGCCTACTGTGTCATACACTCTTTCAAGCTGCCAGTCTTTGCCGCTCCCGCTGGATAACTTCGGATGCAAGCTGCAGATAGGCTTGGCTACCGGCGCATTTAAGATCGTAGAGAATTGCCGGTTTACCATATGAGGGTGCTTCGGAGACACGGACATTCCGCGGGATGAGCGTGTGATACACCTTCTCACCAAGGTGGGTCCGAACATCGTTGACGACCTGCTGCGCCAGATTGTTGCGAGCGTCGAACATCGTCAACACAATGCCCTGGATATCCAACTGCGGATTGACTGTTCGACGGACCTGATTAACGGTCTCCAGAAGCTGGCTCAAGCCTTCAAGCGCGAAGAACTCGCACTGCAACGGCACCAGCACAGAATGAGCTGCCGCCATGGCGTTCATCGTCAAGAGATTGAACGAAGGTGGGCAGTAGAGAAG
>NZ_JBFUBG010000178.1:0-5140 GCF_056405875.1 Rhizobium sp. P1_E6
GCCGCGCATCGTGCGCGACGTCAGCCAGGCGCGCGATGTGACGGCCGAATTCCGCAAGCAGCTCGATTTCAAGTCCGACATCCAGAAGCGACGCGGCGGAAAGAACAGCCTGCAGCAAGACCTCAAGCGGCTGGCCTACTGACGATGGCGCTTCTGTTTGCAATCATTCTCGCTGCAAGCCTCGTTGCGATCGCCTATGTCGATTGTCGCAGGCTCGTCATCCCCGACTGGCTGAACGCGACTGTTTTCTTGAGCGGCGCGGCTTTCCGGCTTTGCAGCGATTATAATGCGCTGGTCTCTGGATTGCTGTTCGCCCTAGCGGTCTTTGTCTTCTTTTGGACGATGCGATACCTACATTACCGGCTGAGAGGTGTTGTCGGACTGGGACTAGGCGATGTCAAATTCGCCGGTGCTGCCGCAGTCTGGCTCGATCCCTTGAGCTTTCCGATCTTCCTGCTGATCGCCTCGGCGACCGCCCTGCTCTATCTCGCGCTTAAAGCCAAAGGTTCGCGCGCCATCATGTCGCTGCGGATCCCCTTCGGCCCGTTTCTGGCGCTCTCTCTATTCGCGGTATGGAATTTCAACCTCTTCTTTGACCAAATGGTGCGCTAGTGACGACAGACAGATTTGCATTCGAACCGGCAGACCGCCCTTCCGGGGACGCGACCGCCGGCTTCAGCCTCGTCGAACTGCTGGTGGTGCTGGCGATTATCGGTTTGATCGCCGCGCTGGTCGCGCCCCAGGTGCTCAAATATCTCGACACGGCCAAGGTCGATACGACAAAGGCGCAGATGAAGAATATCGAGAACGCGCTCGAGCTCTATTATATCGATGCGGGGCATTATCCGACAACCGACGAGGGATTGGATGCTCTTGCCAAAGTGCCTGCCAATGCCGGCAGCTGGAACGGACCCTATATCAAGAAATCGGGAACATTCCTCGATGCCTGGGGCACGGCCTATCAATACAAAAGCCCTGCTGACGAAAAGCCCTACCAGATTATCTCACTCGGACGGGATAAAAAGACTGGCGGCGATGGGCTGAATACGGATCTTTCCAGCGAGTAGGTCAGGAGCCGCTTCCAGGAAAGGCAATCCTGGTGACCGAGATCTCCGATCGGCCGCGTTTGGCTTTCAAGGTAATCTTGACCGCATAGGGCAGTCTTTCTGGATATGGCCAATCGGCGCGCCATGGCGGCAGATCGGCAGCTCCTGCCTGCGGTGCATCCAGGAACTGAAAGCCGAAATCCTCGATATTGTCGATCACTGAAAATCGCTCGCTGGCAAGCGAGCCGGCCGAGAACCGTCGCGGCGAATTTTCGAGGACGACGGAAAGCGATCCGTTGCTCTCACCCTCCACGATCGCGATGTCGCGCAACGCGAGCTGATCGGAGCCGACGCGCAAGACCGTCGCAAACCGCAGCGATCGGGCCGCGCCTTCGAAGGYGTGACGTTGTTCCGGCGGTGAGTTCAGCAGGTAGAGATTTCTCGCGTCCTCGACCGTCTTCTGCAGGAATGCTGCGGCGGTCGCGACTTCCATCCTGCCATTAGCGCTCTCGGCGAGATTGCCGAGCGGACGAAATTGCGCGACAGCGCCAAGCAGAATTGTCGAAAGTGCTGCAAGCAAGGCCAGTGTGACCAGCATCTCGACCAGCGAAAAACCGCCGTCTTGATCAGCAAGTGGAATATTAGGCTTCATGGCGCTGGTCCGCCAACCGAAGCCGTGACGAGAAAACTCAGTTTGAGCTTACCCTTGGCACCGGCGATGCTGATGATGGCGAATGCCTCGCGATCAGCGTGGCTCTCGGCCTGGAGCGGCGAAAGCAGGTCGATCGTCCACTGCAGGCTATCAGCCTCGCCCTGCCGATGCGCCGAGCGCGACAACGCCATTGCTGGAACCGTTTCGGCCGTCAGCGACTCGACGAGTTCAAGCATGGTCTGGCGGTCTCCCGAGCGTGTGTAACTGCTAACCGCGATCGACAACGTCTGGGACGCAACTGCCATCGAAATCGACAGGATGAGAAAGGCGACGATCATTTCGAGCAGGGTGAAACCCGCCTGCGTGTTCTCGCGATCCGTCATTGCGGCACCATCGTCGCCGTTCCGGTCAACCAGTTGATCCTGACTTTGATCGGGCTCCCGCGCTCGCCGGAAAGCCGAAGCTCGCCGCCGGACGAACTTCCGTCAGGCAGAAATCGGATGTCACCTTTGGTGACAGTGGTGCCCGAGCTCTTGCCGATGGTTGCTTCCAGGCCGATCGAAGGCGGGATGAGAATGTCCTCCCCGCCGACGCTGGCGCCGATGCTGCGGCCGCTCGTATCAATCAGTAGGCTGGTTTCCGACCCGCTCTTGATGGCAGCCAGGCGTGCCAGGTTTGCTTTTTCAACAATTCGCAGCGCAATGGTTCGTGGCGACATGGTGTTCGAACGCAGAAACTGCGGCAGGACGAGGGCCATCATGATCCCGAGGATCGTCAGTACCACCAGCATTTCCGGCAGGCTGAAGCCCGCATCTGATCCAGTTGAGGCATGAGGCCTTCCAATCACTGGACCCCCAGTTCGTTGACGCTCAGAAGCGCCGTCATCACCGATATGACCAACCCGCCGACAAGCGTGCCGAGAAGAATGGTGATCGCCGGCGTCAACAGTGCCAGAAGTCGGTCGAGCGTGCGTTCGGCCTCGTGGCGCAGAATGTTGGAGCCATTGGCAAGAACCGGTGCAAGCCTGTTGACCTCGTCCCCGACGACGGCGAGCGAGACGATGCTTGCGGGAAAGAGCCGGCTTTCCGCAAATGCCTCACCAAGCCGCCTGCCGGAAATCACCGCCTCGCGCATGACCGAGAGCCTCTGGCGGTAGCTCGCAATCGCGCAAGTGTCCGCCGCAAGGGACAGCGCCTCGGGCATCGCGACAGCGTTGTCGAGCAGCAAGGACAGCGTCTGGAGATAGCGCGAGAGCGCCGCCTTGATCATCAGCGGACCAAAGACCGGCATTTTGATCAGCGCTGCCGATGCGAGCCCGACAATGGCACCGGCCTGGGCAATCGCGAGGATCGCCAGGATCAGGATCGCTCCGACGCCGGCCGCAAGCACGGTTGGATCTGAGAGCATTTTGCCGGCAAACGACAGGACGGCGATGAGGAATGGCGGGGGCCTGCCGGAGCCATCGAAAACGGGTTCAAGTGCTGGAACCAGGGCGAACGTCACGACGCCGAGGGCAATGACCATCATGACGAGCAGAAAAGCGGGATAAAGCAGCGCGTCAAAGAGCTGTTTGCGCTGGTCCCTGCGCCGCTCGAGGTCGGACGCTATTGCAGGCAGGACCGTTGCAAGCCGCGCTGTTTTCTCGCCGCTTGCAATCAGCGCAAGGACGTCCGCGCCGATGCCGTCTATCAGCGCCAAGGTCGAGGCGGCGCTGGTGCCGGCCGACAGCCGCTCGATCATTGCATCGAACCTGTCGCGCTCGCTCCGGCGCGAGGCGGCGGCCCTGAGCGCGCGAAGCGACTGGTCCAATGTCAGGCCGGCTGTTGACAGGACCGCGAGGTTCGAGAAGAAGTTCACCTGGTCGAAGTGATCACCGAGTTTCGGCAGCCAGGAAAATGCGCCTGGCGTTTTGCCATCCAGCGGTTTGATATCGCCCACCATAAGGCCTGGCGCCTGGAGCTTTCGGCGCGCGTCGGCGATATCGGCTGCCTCCACTGTCCCCGATGTCCTCCTGCCGTTGGCGGCAAAGGCTGAATACTCAAATCTCGCCATCGGGCTAATCCATATCGATCACGCGCAAGACCTCTTCGATGGTCGTGAGCTTTTGGGCAACGAGAGCTTGCCCGTGTTGGCGCAGGGGCACCATTCCCTGCCCTATGGCGGTCGCCTCGAGCTCCTCTTCAATATCGCTATCCCGCAGAGCCAGCCTGAACTTTTCGGATATATCGAGGATCTCATAGGTTGCCCGCCGTCCCTTGAAACCCGTGCCAGCGCATTTCGGGCATTCGGCGGAATCAGCCTCATCTCGGCACACTAGGCAACGTTGCCGGACAAGGCGTTGACCGATGACCCCACGCATGGTCGCAGCCAGCAGGAACGGCTCGACACCCATGTCGCGCAGGCGGTTGAACGCGCCGATTGCGCTGTTGGTATGCAAGGTTGAAAGAACGAGGCGGCCGGCCAAGGCTGCTTGAATTGCAATCTCCGCGGTCTCGCGGTCACGAATTTCGCCAACGAGGACGATATCAGGATCCTGGCGCAGGACCGAGCGCAGGGCCGTCGCAAAGGTGAGTCCGATCGACGGATCGATCTGCAGCTGCGTAATCCCGTCGATACGATATTCGACCGGATCCYCGACCGTGAAGATTTTGACGCTCGGTCGATTGAGAACGGAAAGGATCGAATAAAGGGTCGTCGTCTTGCCCGAGCCGGTGGGACCCGTCACAAGCACGAGGCCGTTCGAGCGCCGTGTCAGGTTGTCGATCTGGCCGATCGAGGCGGCATCATATCCGAGTGAAGGCAATTCGAGCTTGATGTTCTCGCGGTCGAGGACGCGCAATGCCGCGGTCTCGCCATGGACCGAGGGAACGACCGACAGTCGGAAGTCGACCTCCTGACCGCGGATCGCCAGGCGCAGCCGCCCATCCTGCGGCAGCCGGCGTTCGGCGATATTGAGGTGGGCAAGGATCTTCAGACGGCTTATGACGCCGGTATGCAAAGCCTTCGGCGCGGCTTCGGTCTCCAGAAGAATGCCGTCTCGGCGCAGGCGCACGCGCATCGTATCGGCCTGCGGTTCCAGATGGATATCGGTCGCCTCTTCGTCGATCGCCTTTTGCGCGATCCTGGCGACGAAGCGAACCACCGGTGCATCGCGGGCAATATCGAGRAGGCGCTCGAGATCGACATCTGAGGTGAYGCCCTCATCGATCATCTCGTCTGGGGTTCTATCGGCCTGCTGCTTCAGGCGGCCGATCTGCTCCTCGATCAAGCTTCTCGGTGCGATGGTCACGCGAGCCGGCCGCTCGAAAAGGTATTCGACCGCTTCGGTGGCGGCGCGGTCGAAGGGATCGGCGATGACAAGCTCAAGAGCAGAATCGTTCGGTCCGAGCGGCAGGATCGCCCTCCTGGCAGCAAATTCCCAGCCGAGCTGTTCGAGCCGTTC
>NZ_JBFUBG010000179.1:0-5014 GCF_056405875.1 Rhizobium sp. P1_E6
TTGAGCGCATAGCTATAGACGCCCGATGCGCTGAGCACCAGACTGCCATAGGTACCGTTCAGCGCCGTGCCGAGCGTGCCTGATGTCGCGCCGAAGCCGACCGCCGTGACCGTCTTGGTGTCGCCGGCATCCGGATCGGTATCGTTGGTCAGCACATTGCCACTGGCAACCACGCCACCCGAACCATTGGCCGCACCACCCTTCTCGGTCGCATCCCCCGCATCGGCAACCGCCGTCGGCGTCGCGTTGCTCGAGGTCGAGGGATTGAACATCACATCGACCCAGTAGTTCGTCTCGTCCACGGTGCTGGTGGGGTATAGGCTGCTACTGCCGTATCGATATACGCCGTTGCCGCTCGCTGACGCCGTCAACGGGCCACTCGTCACATTGGAGGTAAAGTAGTTGGCGGTTGTCGAATAATGACCGGTATTGGTGTGGTAAGACGCCGTGTAGGTCTGCCCGGGCGTCAAGGTCACCGGACTGGAGAAATAGGCAGTCTGCCAGCCGCTGGCGGTCTCGTTCGTGAAAGTGAGGGTCGCGATCCGCGTACCCGTGCTCGACCAGAGCGAGCCGGTATGCGTCCCTGTGTCCTGGCTGCCTTTATAAAAACGAATACCGCCGAGGGTGCCTGCCACTGAGGTCTGGAAGCGCACGCCGAGCTCAATGGCTGACGTATCGTCGGTGTTGACGACCGCCGGCGTCGCCGCGTCGGAAAAGAGAGACACATAGCTCGGCCCGCTGACGGTGACCGTGCGTCCGGCCGAGGGTGTTTCGAGGTTGATGCTGTCGTCTACGGCGCGAGACAGGATCGTGTAGGTGCCCGCGGTCTGCGGCGACCACGTATAAGTCCAGTTCTCATCGCCTGTGGCAGGATGCCAGCTCGCGCCATTGTCGGTCGAAACCTCGACGCTGGCGATCACGCCGCCACC
This sequence comes from Rhizobium sp. P1_E6, assembly GCF_056405875.1. Lineage (NCBI taxonomy): Bacteria > Pseudomonadati > Pseudomonadota > Alphaproteobacteria > Hyphomicrobiales > Rhizobiaceae > Rhizobium > Rhizobium sp. P1_E6. The sequence continues at coordinate 930 of NZ_JBFUBG010000179.1, forward strand.
CGTATCGGTGGCGGTGCCCGTAATCGCCACCGTGGATCCAGCGACCACCGTGGCGGGTACCGTGATGATAGATGTCGGCGCAACATTGTCAGTGGAACCAGTTGTGGCGACGAGCCCGGATTGCAGCGTCCCAGGCTGGATGCCCATGTCGGCAAGCAAATTGACCATCGCCTGCTGCACGCGGGGATCGGTCGGCGTCGCCTCATTATCGTGATTGTCGCTCAGGCCCCATGTCCAGTAGACCGTACCGGCGCCGAACACCAGCGCGCCGCTGGGCGCACGATAAAGTGTCAGATTGTGGGTGGCGGTCGCGTTGCCAGTCGTGTTTCCGTAGTCGAGCAGGTAGGTGCTGACCGGAAGTGTCGTCGACGACAGCTTCACGAGGCCCGCCGGATCGAAGCCATTGTCAGGCGCTTCGTCCCACTCATAACCGAGATAGTTCTTGGTGAGCGTTGCCGTCTGGCCCGGCTGAAGATTGGCAACGCTGGTATTGCGCCAGAAGCGCAGGTTGGCGTCGTCATATCCAACCTTGATCGCGCCCAGATTGCCACCGACATCGTCGACCTTGAACAACTGCCCGGTCAGCGAGTTTTCCGGGTTTCCGCCGCCGATAGCCGGTGGGCTGAGGCGCGGATCGCGGAAGGTGCCTGTCCATTCATTGGAAGGGTCAATGCTGCTGCCGGGCGCCCAGGTTTCCTTATAGGAGATAAGGGTGCGATAGGGCGTGCCGTCGGCGCTGTAGGCATTGCCCCAACGGGTACGCCAATAGACCTCGTTACCGCTCCAGAACATGAGGTTGACGCCCGCATCGCGTGCGGCTTCGACGTTGGTCCTCTGCTGCCCCGACCAGTACTCGTCATGCCCCGCGTCAACATAAGTCTTGTGATTGAGCAACAGGCTGCCGTAGCGGTCGACGTCGACACCCGACATGTAGGAAACATCATAGCCATTCTGTTCCAGCCAGTAGATGCCTGCATACTCGGCGCCGAACAGATAGTCCTGGGGACCGGCATAGGTGCCGACCCCGCCCCGGGTCGCAATCGGTCTGTTGTAGCTGACCGCATAGGCGCGGCCGGCACCCTGCCCCGTCGCCGGACCGTTGCCGCCGTAGAAGTTTGCGCCACCCCAGCCGTTATAGGCTTGCCAGGTCTCGTCGGCCGTCTGGAAAACGATGTCGCTGTGACTGTCGTCGTCGCGTACGATGAAGGGGATATGATTCTCGCCGAAGGTACCATCCTGCCTCACGAGCTTGGCGATATAGACCCCTGAGACGGCGTCATCTGGTACGGTCCATGACGCCGAGACTGCCCAGTTGCCCGCATCCACCGTCCCGGTCGTGGCATTGCGCAACGGATTGGGTTGATCCTGCAATCCGGTGTGCTGCATGGTGGCAACCTTGCGCGCCCCCATGCCACCATAATAGCCGAGCCGGTATATATCGATCCGGTAATTGGTGGAATCCGTATCGATCTTGAAGCTGATCGTCTTGCCGTTGTCGACGCTGATGTCGGTCGCAAACCCTTCGATGTTGGAGCTGCCGGCGCCATCGATGCCCCACTCGCTCTCCGGATTGCCCTGCAGCAGGTTTTCCGCCACGACCTTGTTGTCGGGCGTCGCTGCCGCCGCGGCCGCCAGATTTTGCGTCGTCAATGAGCGCTGCGTGATCGGCGGTGTGGTAACCGAGCCGGAAAGGATGCCTTTGCCCTTGGCAGTGGCGCTTGCCGTTCCCATTTCTCCGCCACCGGGCAATGATCCGTTCAAGTTCGTCGAATCCGTCCACCTTGCGGTTCCGGGCCAGCTCGAGAGCGGGGACAGGTTTCGATCGAGAAGCGGGTCGCTGACCGAGGCGCCGATGGCCCGCTTGAGCGTCGCCACATAGTCCGGCCCTTCTGTCAGTCTGGTCCCCGGCAATTGACCGTCCTGCTGAAGCATGGCGCCGCCATGGGCCCAATCGAGAATCCGCGTGGGGGAGGTAAAATATCCGCACCCGCAGACACCAAAGGGCATGCCAAACGCCACGGAATTCAATCCCGCATGCTGCGCAGCCGCCTGCGCTGACGGACTCGATTCGAGAATCACGACTTTGCCCGTGTGGGCACGTTCACCCGCCACGGTGGAAGAACCTTGCCCCGAAGCTGCCGGTGCAGGGCTTTGCGGCAGATAGGGAGCCAAGGGATCGTCGCCTATGAGGCTGGTTCCAGCATAGGTGCGATAAAGGGACGAAGTAGCTCCAACTACGTTCCGCTCGAAAGGTGCAAAACCCGGCCTATGGGCAGACGGCGGAGACGCGACAGAATTCCCGCTCACTCCCGCTCCATGAAGCCTTGCGAAAGTGTCGGGCAAGGACGGCGGTGCGTGGTTGATATTGACCCGACCGTCCACAGCGCCGAACGCTCCCACCGTCTCTTCAACGTCACGTCTTTTGAGCGCAGAGTTGTTGTCGGGACTGTCGACAAGGGCACCATGCTTGTTTCCATCCGAAGTCTGCACGGATGTTGCAAGCTGAGCATCATCCTCGCGCCGATCGGCAGTCTGGCGCGGCCTTGCCTTTCCACCGACGGTCAGCCAACGGGGAACCCACGAATCCACCAAGAGCGAGCGCGAAGCCCACCGGCGAGCGTTGCGATACATGGCGTGCCCTCTCCCGAAATTTACCAGGATCAAATCTATGAGGATCGTTCGATACGCGGACCTCCAATTATAATCGAAAAACAGGCGAGTATGGCCTACCCATTTCGACCTACAGGCGGCATCCTTTCTGGGAAACGGATTTTTTCGTGGAAGTGCGACTTGCGTTTCGCATGGCGACAAGTGGCACAATCGCAGGATCCGCTTCGCATAACGGACGGCTGCGCGCCCTGGGGGAAAGCCGAATTTGCGCTGCGCGAGAATCGTGAGGGAGACAGCCACAGGAGCTTCAGCATCATGGTCGGCAGGAGCGACGACTATCCATGCTCATGTTCTGTCTTCGGGCCGTGTCCGCGACAGGTCGTCACTCTCGTGACCGACCCCGTTCACTTGCGCGGCCGCGCGAGGCCATTGGATACCGAGCCCGATCATGAAGTCGACGCCGCGGCTTGGCAGGTCCTGCGTCCATTCCGGCACAAAGCCAATGCCACGCCCGCCGAGACGAGCAAGCGACAAGCTAAAAATCGCAGCGATAGGCTATGTTCTCAGAGAGGCAAGACGGCGTCTTCTTTACGAATTTTTTCTCCAAATAACCCGGTCTCTTGAATATACAAAGAAATACACTTCAAACTTATCCAAGTATTATAAATTCATAAGGTCCAARAAGCGCTATGACCCCGCAGTGTTTATAAATAGTTAACGTATATATATATTCGAAGCTTTTTATAAATCTCATTTTTTGGCGAACTTACCTTCATATTCAGCCTTCCTTAATTGAAATCTTGTTCTTTGGGCGGTCGAAACGGCGAGTTAATCGGGGGTAATTTGATTAACAGGCATGACGCTGCACGCCGTGGGCCGGCTCAAATCCGGAATGTCCCCTCCAAACTCCTGCCAAAAGGGACAGGCAAATAATGACGAGCATCAACACCAATAACTCTGCAATGGCAGCTCTCCAGACGCTGCGTAACGTCAACCAGGGCCTCAACAAGACCCAGGACCATGTTTCCTCGGGTTACCGCGTCGGCAAGGCTTCCGACAACGCTGCCTACTGGTCGATCGCAACGACCATGCGTTCGGACAACAAGGCCCTCTCGGCCGTTTCCGACGCGCTCGGCCTCGGCGCTGCAAAGGTTGACACCGCCTACACCGCCATGGACAGCGCCATCGACGTCGTCGGCGAAATCAAGGCCAAGCTTGTTGCCGCGACCGAAAACGGCGTCGACAAGAAGAAGGTCCAGGAAGAAATCGACCAGCTGCAGGACCAGCTGGTRAGCATTGCTCAGTCGGCTTCCTTCTCCGGTGAAAACTGGGTTGCCGGTGYCAACRGCACSAAGAGCGTCGTTTCCTCCTTCGTTCGCGATGGTTCGAACGGCGTTTCCGTCAAGATGACCGACTACGCCCTGTCCACCGCATCGAACGGCAACGTTCTGTTCGGCATGACCACGACCGGTGCG
>NZ_JBFUBG010000180.1:0-4908 GCF_056405875.1 Rhizobium sp. P1_E6
TCCTGGATCAATCAGGTCGAGCGGTGGTTCGCAGAGCTGACGCGAAAGCAGTTGCAGCGCGGCATACACCGTTCCACCGCAGAACTGGAAGCCGACATCGACGCATTCATCGAAACCCACAACGAAAATCCCACACCATACAAGTGGGTCAAATCCGCCGACCAGATCCTCGCGTCGGTCAAGCGCTTCTGCCAGAAGACAATGAGCCGAACTTCAGATTCGGGTGACTAGGTGTACGGTCCCGGAGCTTTCACCGCATTCGTCACTTCGGCTTGCTTTCCAATGGCCATCGGCCAACTGAAGCTGGACCTCTGCCGAAGCCTGATCGACCTCCCGCCGCCGGAGCAGCCGGTCGAAGAACCGGACGCAAAGCCACCCCCTCTGACGCATCGCTGCCCCTGTTGCGGCGGAGCCATGACGATCATCGGCGCGTGGACCCCGATTCGGCCGGCCTGCCGACCAGCATGGGAAGACAGCTCATGATTATTCCACGCGCGCCATCAGTTCAACGATCAGCGTCGGTATGCCGAACAGCCGCGAGGCTGGTGCTTTGGCCAATTGTGCCTGAGCGACGCAGAGCGCAACAGTACCAGGGGTTCGACCAATGCAAACCAGCCGACAGGCCCGTCAACGACACCGCAATGACCGCCAACAATCTCCTTCCAGACCTGTCCACGCGTTCCGGCAAGGTTCGATCTTCCCAAGTGCCATCCGCCGCTTCGGTTGAATCCCCATAGCGCCAAACAACCCGCGCCTTCGCTCAATCCGGCTTCAATGAGGATCAGTGAATGCCGCACGCAACGCGCCCGGACCTCACAGAACCCTCCAGAGGCTGGAGCAAATCAGATTCAACACTGACTTCTGGAGGTCGGTGATGGATTGCACGCACTTCGAGATGATCAATGGAAGCGCATCAGGGGCTTTGTGCCGGGTGGGACCAAAGGCAAGCGCGGTCCCCGCACGGATAGTCGAACATTTTTGGAGGCACTCTTGTGGATGGAGCGTTCCGGTGGTCGCTGGCGAGATCTGCCCGAGCGGCTTGGCGACTATCGCTCGGTGAAGCGGCGCTATTACCGCTGGATCGAGATGGGCGTGCCCGACTCATGCCCTCCCATTGCCATCTCGATCAGTGCCAATCGGCAAGGCAACGCTGCCCAAATTAGTTAAATTTAGAAAAAAATGTCGATTCTGCCTCTGGCGGGAGGATTCCAGCCACGCCCATCAGGTTTCCCTAATGTTTTCAATGGAAGCATTTCGCTATAGTTGCATAAAGAATAATTCGCGGCATGCGAGACATTTATACTGCCACAGTTTTGGAAACGCGAAATTCAACAAGTATTTCAAAACGTAACTTCGGATCGATTCAGATAATGTGGCAGCAATATGGCTATAATTCTCAAGGGCTTACTGTTGAGTTGCTGTTGCAACCTCCAGGATGCCGTCCTATAACCCCCCGCCGTAACGGCTGATTAACCAAAAATATTAATCGGCAAACACAACGCTAAGGTTGAGGAGCAAGATCATGACGACATATTACGTAGCGACGACCGGTAGTAGTGGCGGTAACGGCAGTGCCGGCTCTCCATTCCGCACGATCAGCGAGGCGATGTCGTCGAACCTTAAACCCGGCGACGAAGTCGTGGTGAAGGCAGGGACCTACAACGAGGCCATCAACATCAACAAGGACGGCTCGGCTGCAGGCGACATCACGCTGCGCTCGGAAGTGCCGGGCGGGGCGCTGATCCGGCCGCCCGCAGGCTCGTGGAACGCAATCACTGTCAACGCCAACTACGTGACAATCGATGGCTTCGACATCAAGGGCGGCCCCGGCGACGGCATCGAAGGGGGCGGCGTCCACCATGTCTCAATTCTCAACAACAAGGTCCACGACGCCGGGGAGTCGGGCATTCAGTTCAACCAGTCGGACTTCCTCAAAATCGAGGGGAACGAGACCTACAATAACGCATCGTCGGGCTGGTTTTCGGGTATCTCGATCTACCAAAACCGGAACATTACCGGCGATACCTCGACGGAGGGCTACCGGACGATCGTGCGCAACAACATCTCGCACGACAACGTCACGAAGTCGGGTGCGCACACCGATGGTAACGGCATCATCATCGACGATTTCCAGAGCACGCAGGCGAGCGGTCATCCGAACTATACATTCAAGACCCTGGTCGAGGGCAACCTCGTCTACGAGAACGGCGGCAAAGGCATCCAGGTGACCTGGAGCGACTCCGTCACGGTGGCGAACAACACCGCATACCACAACAATCAGGACCCGCAGAACACCGGCACCTGGCGCGGCGAACTCAGCAACTCGCAGTCGAGCAACAATACCTGGGTCAACAACATCGCCGTAGCGGACCCATCGCTGAACAAGAACAACACCGCGATCGATAACACCTCGACCGGCGGCTACAGCAACAAGAACGTGGTCTGGGCCAACAACGTCACCTATAACGGCACGGCCGGCCAGGCCTCGGTCAAGACCGACGGCGGCAACCCGATGCCGAGCGCGGCGAACGGCAACCAGCTCGGCGTCGATCCGAAATTCCTGGCGGCGGCGAACGGCGACTTCCACCTCGGCGCCGGCTCGGTGGCGATCGACCACGGAACCGACAAGTACGGCCTCGATACGGTTGATCTGGACGGCCACGCTCGCGTCGTTGGAACTGTCGATGTCGGTGCCTACGAATCGGGCTCCCACACGACACCGGGAACGCCAACCACGCCGACGCAACCGGGGACGCCAACCACGGGGACGAAGGTATATACCGGCACCAACGGCAACGACACCATGCCACATAACGGCCAGTCCGACGGCGGCAACGAAACCTACAAGGGTATGGCCGGTAATGACGTGTTGAAGGGCGGTGCCGGCGCGGACCTGCTCGACGGCGGCACTGGCAACGACACGGCCACCTACGCGGGCTCCACTGCTGTCAACGTCAACTTGACGGCCGGGACCGCATCGGGCGGGCATGCCGCCGGTGACAAGCTCGTCAGCATCGAAAACTTGACTGGCTCCAGCTATAACGACGTGCTGGTCGGCAATAGCGGCGCCAACGTTCTCGATGGCGCGGCTGGCGCGGACAAGCTGAACGGCGCCGCCGGCGCGGACACCATCAATGGTGGCGACGGCAACGACACGGCAAGCTATTGGGGCTCCGCCGCTGTTAACGTCAACTTGGCGACTGGGGCCGCATCGGGCGGGTATGCCACCGGTGACAAGCTCGTCAGCATCGAAAACCTGGCTGGCTCCAGCTACAACGATGTGCTGACCGGCGATAGCGGCAGCAACGTTCTCGATGGCGCGGCTGGCGCGGACAAGCTGAACGGCGGCGCCGGCAAGGACATTATGACCGGTGGCGCCGGCTCGGATATGTTTATCTTCAAGGCACCGGCGGAAGCCGGGCTCGGCTCGAACCGGGACGTCATCACCGACTTCCAGCACGGCGCCGATAAGATCGACCTCTCGGCGATGGACGGGAATGGCTCTGCGCAGGGCAATGGAACCTTCCATTTCCTGGCGCAGGAGGATGCCTCTTTCGACCACAAGGCTGGCGCGCTCGCCTGGCATTATGAAGACAAGGCTGGATCCGCGAACGATACTACCGTTATCCAGGGCGACCTGAACGGCGACGGCGTTTCTGACTTCGAGATTCAGATGAAGGGTCTCGTCCACCTTGAGACAGGCGATTTTCTCCTGTAACGATACCCGTTGTGGCGGTCGTCCGATCGCCACAACAATCGCGCTAACGATCACGCAGCGCGCAACAATCGGCTACTTCGGCGCGCGGATGAGCCCACCGGGAGGGCGTAGCTCGAGCGGGGGCCTCATCCGCGCGCTGGGATTTTTCGACTGACTTCAGSCGGCCTTTCGGGCGCGGCTTTGCTGGAGGCGATAGCTGTCGCCATTCATCTCGAGGATGTTGAAGTGGTGGGTGATGCGGTCCGGCAGAGCGCCGGTCAGGCCCTCGGATCCCAAGGTCTCCGTCCATTCGTCGAACGGAAGGTTGCTGGTGATCAAGGTGGCACCTCGTTCGTAGTGTTGCGAGATCGGTTCGAACAATAATTCCGCACCGGTCTAGGTGTTTGGGCCAGATTTTACACGGGAGCGCCACGACGACAGTGGCAATCCGTCGAGCAATACAAAATAGTGAAGAGAGCCTGAGAGCACTTTCGAAGCGCTACGGGATCAATCAGAAGACTGTCGCTAAATGGAAGAAGCGGACATCGTTGGTCGACCTGCCGACAGGCACGAAGGAACCACATTCGACAATTCCTTGCCCCAGACCACTGGATTCTGATTTGATGCGCATACTCGTGTCAGCCTATACCTGCGAGCCAGACGCGGGATCCTGATTGGGCAAGGGTTGGAATTTCGTTCTGGAACTGGCCAGCCAGGGTTATGATATCACCGTTCTTACCTGCGGCAGTCGTCATCGTGCGGCGATCGAGCGCTATTGCGACAAGCGACAGGTGCCGAGCGGTCTGAGCTCTGTCTGGCACGATGTTCCTGGCCGGCCTGGACCTGGATACGAAAACGCCCATGGAAGCCGTCAGCATTACTACAAATGGCAGATGACCGCCCGTAAAACGGCGGCCTGGTTGCACGCTGAAAATCGGTACGATGTCATTCACCACCTGACATGGACCGGTCTGCGCTGGCCTTCCGTTCTCGGCGGCCTCGGTCCGCGGTTCGTATTTGGTCCGGTTGGCGGAGGGCAGAGCACGCCTTGGCGGCGAGGTTTTCCCGATCGGGGATGGAAATTCGAGATCAAGCGGGACCTTTGCAACATATGCAGCCGGTTTCACGTCATCGCCGACAGCAACACCGCGCGTCGCGGCCGCTTTTCTTACTCGGAGGGCGCGACGACACTGCCTGTGTCGGTTCCAGCC
>NZ_JBFUBG010000181.1:0-4587 GCF_056405875.1 Rhizobium sp. P1_E6
GCCTTGCTCAGACCATGCAGGCACCCATCCAATGTCATTTTTCCGCAATTACACTTTGCCAAGTCAAAACACGATCGTGCTGGCCGCTGGCCAGGCGCTCTTTACGGCTGCGGTGTCGGTCGATCTGACCTTGACCGGCCTGACCGGTTATCAACTCGCACCTGACAAGGCGCTGGCGACACTGCCCTTTGCGCTCATCTCGGCAGCAGGGGCGATCGTCACCCTGCTTGCGTCCTATCTGATCGAGCGACTTGGACGCCGGATGGCCTTCATTGTCGGGTCAGCTGCATGCGCAAGCGGAGGAGCGATTTCGGTCTGGGCGGTCCTGCATGCCGACTTTTGGATATTTTGTCTGGGCACGGCGGGAGTGGGCATCTTTCAGGCATTCGCGGGCTACTATCGGCTTGCGGCAGCCGATGCTGTTGCACTGGAAGGCAAGGCCAAGGCGATCTCCTTCGTATTGGCCGGCGGTGTTGCGGCAGCTATCTTGGGGCCTCTGCTTGCCTCCTGGACCAAGGATATATTGCCCGCAATGTTTGCAGGATCCTATCTGCTCGTCTGCGCCCTTGGCGTGGCGTCCGTGCTCCTGTTCGCCCTCGTCTTCAGGGATCAGAGGCACACGTCGCATGTGGAGCAATTCGAAGGGCATGCACGGCCTCTTGGCGTCGTCTTCATGCAGCCGATCTCTTGGGCGGCACTTGCAAACAACGTGATCGGCGGCGCCATCATGATGCTGCTGATGACAGCTGCCCCGCTTGCGGCCGTGGGCGCCGGCCATACGATCGATGATGGCGCGGGAATGATCCAGTGGCATCTCGTCGGCATGTACGCACCCTCGCTGTTTGCTGGTGCATTGATAAGACGATTTGGCTTGGCGCGAATCCTGATCGCCGGGATGGTGCTGACGGCAATCTGCCCAGTCATTGCGGTCAGCTCACTCCAGGTTCCGGCTTTCTATGTCGCGCTGCTGTCGCTCGGTGTGGGCTGGAATTTCATGTTCGTCGGCGGCACCACCCTGTTGGCGGGCTCTTATCTGCCGGTCGAGCGCGCGAAAATCCAAGGCATTGCCGAGATGCTGCGTGCGGCTGTAACGGCGCTCACCTCCCTTGCTGCCGGCCCGCTGCTCGAGTGGCTCGGTTGGAAGGAGCTCAATCTCATCTGCCTGCCCCTCGTCGTCGTCGCGGTTGCCATGACGGCATATTGGATCCTGGATGAGAAAAAAGCGCTTCGCGCGGGCAGCCGCCTGGCCGTGCAACGACCATAGGTTACCGTCGAGACGATAGCACGAATCCTCTGGAATCTTCGGCACACTTCTCACCCTGACTGCTTTTCGGCGTCGAACCGTCTCTTCAGGGCCCATGTCCGACGTCGATCAACGATAAGCAGGCCCGGTCTCGGCGACATGTCTTGAGAGCTCTGTGTCCTCCTTTCGCTCGCCAGCCAAGTCTAAAAATAGAAACCGCCAGCCACGCTATCGTGGACACCTGGCCTTCGGAAGGAATGCAGCATGAGACTCGCAAATAAGACGGCTCTGATCACCGGCGGCACCAGCGGTATCGGCTTGGCGACCGCAAAACTTTTCATCGCCGAAGGCGCACGTGTTGCGGTCACCGGACGCAACGAGACGGTGTTCGAACAGATCATCGCGGAACTTGGCAACGAGGCATTGGTGCTCAAGGGCGACGTCCGATCAAACGACGACATGCGTGCAGTTGCCAGACAGGTGAAAGAACGGTTTGGCGGTCTGGACGTGGTCTTTGCGAATGCGGGCCACGCATTTCCGTCCCCCATCAACGACATCGACGACAGGCTCTACGATGACATCATGGACATCAACGTCAAAGGCACCGTCATCACCTTGCAGGCAGTGTTGCCAGTCCTGCGCGAGGGAGCCTCGTTCATCATGAACACGTCCTTCGTGGCCCAGACGGGCAAACACGGTATTTCCCTGACAGCTGCTGCGAAGGCCTCGCTCCGTTCGCTGGCCAGAAGCTGGTCGTTCGAGTTTCTGGACAGGAAAATTCGCTTCAACGCTCTCGCCCCGGGCGCAATCGATACGCCTTTGACAAGCAAGTGGGGTATGCGGGAGGAGGACCTCGCGGGCATGAAACGCGAACTCGCCAAGTCCATACCCGTTGGCCGCTTGGGCGCGGCCGAGGATATTGCCCACGCGGCGCTTTACCTCGCGAGCGATGAATCATCGTATGTCGTCGGAACCGAGCTCGTCGTAGATGGCGGTGCATCCCAACTCTGAGACGCAGAGCTTGCCGGTTTCCTGTCTGGACTCTCGCATTTGAGGCGCCGGAATGAACATGTCGCGCTCCGACTGACTGGGTGACTGCCAGCGCTAGCCGAGACCGCCGCCCTGCAGAAGCAAATCAAGATCGTGACCAAAATCCTCGTCGCTTGTGCCATAGGGCGCGAGCAAGCGAAGGCGGCCGTCGCGGTCAAAAAGGAAGACGGTTGCGGTGTGATCGACCGTATAATCATCCGCCGATGCCCCAGGGTTAACCGTATAGGCAACCCGGTATCGCCGCGCCAAGGCGGCCAGTTCGTTTTCTGTCGCGCTCAGGCCGGTCACGTTCGGTGCGAAAGACTCAACATACTGTTTCAATACCGCTTGCGTGTCTCGCTTGATATCCACGGAGACGAAAAGGATGTTCACCTCGTCTTTTAGCGCCGTCTGCTTCTCCATGACCGAGGTGAAGGTGAGCAGGGTTGTTGGACAAATCTCCGGACAGAAGGTGTAGCCGAAAAACAGCACGACCAGTTTAYCACGATAATTCTGCGCAGTGACGGGTCTTCCAGTCCTGACGTCGATCATTTGAAAATCGAGATCAGGATACATCCGATCAACATCGACCAGACGCCACTTGGAATCGCCTTTGCAGCTGCTCGCTGCAGCGCCGATGACGAGCGCGCAGAATGAGCGGCGGCTCCAGACTGGCATTTCTGTCATTGGAGCCCCCTGTTGGCCAGAACCTCGGATTCTTCGTTCAGCCGTATGAAATTCAACACCAGCAATGCGCCTATGATGCTCATCATCGTGCTTGGAACCCACAGTATCAGGCCGGCATAGGTCTGGTCCTCGAGGCCGCTGATCGGCAGGATGCGTCCGCAGATATTGTAGACCGGGTAAATGTCTCGCTCCGCGAATACCACGCACGCGCCCAGCAGCATTTGCGGAAACATCACGGCAATAACAGCGATGAGCCTCGCCCCGTAAGAGATTCGTGCGAGCGGCTTGGGCCGCGGGTCGAGGATGAGTGCCCAGAACAAAATCCCGTCGATCGTCACGCTCCAATTCATGACGGTGTAGAGCGTTGGATCGAGCATGGCCCAGAAGTGGATCGATGGGATCGGCCAGAGATAGATCAAGGCGACGAAAAGAAACGATGCCAAGACCGGCTGCTGCAGGACGCCCACCAGCCTGCCAAGCGCCCTGTGCTGCAATCTCCTGCGCACCCCGGCCGGCAAGCCTTCCCAGATCGCGGCGCTAGGATTGCTGAGCGCGATCAGGAAGGGACCGGTGTGGTGGAGAAGGAGATGTTGAAATCGATGGATGAAGAACATGTGCTGTGCCGCAAAGTCCAGCCATGTCTGCATCGATGCGTAAATCAGGCCGACCCCAATCAGGAAAGCTGCCTTGCGCCAGCCGTCCGCGCGCGCGGCAACGGGAAACCTTCGAAGCCCGCGAAGATAGAGCACCATGCCAATGGCGCAACTCAGGAAAACGCCCCAGGAAAATTCGTAGGGCATCCAGAGCGGCAGCGAGCCTGGATAGCGTTCCACCAGGATCGCCTCGAGCGTTCCGGCAAGCAGTATCAATCCGACGAGCTTGAGATCCGCGTCAACGCGTGGCGTCCTGGACGCATCCGACGCCCTGGCAATCATTGCAGCCATGCTCGAACCGTCGGAAGCACAATCCCGATTGCAATCGTGATGCACAAGAACAGCAGCGCCACTCCCGCCATCACGAGCGCCTGCATCTTCATGCGTGCGGGAAGAGAGGAGTCAGCGTGGCGATCGAACAAGGCAGTCGGCTGATGTTCGTCCCTCCGACCAGCAACCACTTCGGAAAGGCTTTCGACCACCTTCTCATCGCCGTTTTCTGACACCAAAATGGAACGCCTCGTCTTTCCGTCTTTTGGATCTGTCGGGATCCCGGCCCGTCGTGGCGCAGGTCACCGTAGCAGTGACAGTCCGGAGGCAGACTTATCGATGCGGGAAAAAGCGGTAAACGACATTCTCCCCTCAAATCCGGACATGACCGGAGAACAGGCTTGCCTTGCCATGCTCCGGAGACGAAGCAAACATCGGTCATTTCTACCTGATGTCCGCCGGAGCAAGAACGCCAGAGCCTGCCTTTGCCTGGCCTGTGGCTCCGACAGAGGGTTGCACAGTCGGGTGGCTGATATCTTGATCTTGCAAGATTGCGAGGACACGCGTGGCTTGCTGCGCAATCAGAAGGTAGCAGCGCCAGCGATCAGAACGGCTTGAGAACGACGAGCGTAACGACGGCGACCACAATGCAGATGATGCCGGCAGCAGCAAACCGGATGGTGGTGACACCGTGAGGTTGTTGCC
>NZ_JBFUBG010000182.1:0-4569 GCF_056405875.1 Rhizobium sp. P1_E6
CAGATCTTCCGTGATCGCGGCGTCGAAGTCGATTTCCAGCCGCAGCTCGGCAAGGACAAGGACAAGCTGTTCGAAATCATCGGCAATTACGATGGCCTTGCGATCCGCTCCGCCACCAAGGTGACCGAGAAGATCATAGAAGCGGCCAAGAACCTCAAAGTCGTCGGTCGCGCCGGCATCGGCGTCGACAATGTCGATATCCCGGCCGCTTCGCGCCGCGGTATCATCGTCATGAACACGCCTTTCGGCAACTCGATCACCACTGCCGAACATGCGATCGCCCTGATGTTTGCGGTTGCCCGTCAGCTTCCGGCCGCGGACACTTCCACGCAGGCCGGCAAGTGGGAAAAGTCGAAGTTCATGGGTGTCGAGATCACCGGCAAGACGCTTGGCGTCATCGGCGCCGGTAATATCGGCTCCATCGTCTGCGCCCGCGCCATCGGCCTGAAGATGCACGTGGTTGCCTACGACCCGTTCCTCTCCAAGGAGCGTGCCGAGGAAATGGGCGTGACCAAGGTCGAACTCGACGAGCTGCTCGCGCAGGCCGATTTCATCACGCTGCACGTGCCGATGACGGACAAGACGCGCGGCATCCTGAACAAGGAAGCGCTTGCCAAAGCGAAGCCCGGCGTGCGTATCATCAACTGCGCCCGTGGCGGCCTCGTCGATGAGGCAGCGCTTGCCGAAGCCATCAAGTCCGGCCATGTCGCCGGTGCGGCTTTCGACGTCTTCGAAGTCGAGCCCGCCAAGGAAAGTCCGCTCTTCGGCCTACCGAATGTCGTCTGCACGCCGCATCTCGGCGCCTCGACCACGGAAGCCCAGGAAAACGTGGCTCTGCAGGTTGCCGAGCAGATGGCGGACTACCTCGTCAAGGGTGCGGTTTCCAATGCCATCAACATGCCGTCGATCACGGCTGAGGAAGCGCCGATCCTGAAGCCGTTCATCAGGCTCGCCGACGTTCTCGGTGCTTTCGTTGGTCAGGTCACTGAAGAGCCGATCAAGGAAATCGAGATCCTCTACGATGGCATTACGGCCAACATGAACACCCGAGCACTGACCTCGGCTGTTCTTGCAGGCCTCATCCGCTCGCAGGTTGCCGACGTCAACATGGTTTCGGCGCCGATCATGATCAAGGAAAAGGGCGTGATCCTTTCCGAAGTGAAGCGCGACAAGTCGGGCGTCTTCGATGGCTACATCAAGCTGACGGTAACGACGGAATCCATGACGCGTTCGATTGCCGGCACGGTCTTCTCCGACGGTAAGCCGCGTTTCATCCAGATCAAGGGTATCAACCTCGACGCCGACGTCGGTAGCCACATGATCTATATCGCGAACACCGACGTTCCCGGTATGATCGGCTTCATCGGCACAACGCTTGGTAGCGCCGGTGTCAACATCGCCAACTTCCAACTCGGCCGCGACAAGCAGGGCGGCGACGCTATCGCTCTGCTTTATGTAGACGCTGCGGTTGACGATGTCGTTCTGGGTAAGCTTACAGCCAATTCGGCGATCCGCCAGGCAAAGCTGCTGACTTTCAACGTCGACTGAGTTTTCCTCCCAAGGAAGACGCGCAAACCCGGCACGGTTTCCGTGTCGGGTTTTTATATGATTTGGCAAATACCGTTAGAGATCAGGCTTTCCGGATATCGACTCCGATTTTCGGGCCGATACTGTCGTGGCCAGCGATCAGTGACGGGTGGCATTCGTGTCGTGATGCAGGAAACTGTCCCTGCTCGCATCGAAAACCCTGAAGAACTCGTCCCAGGAGATGTTCTCCACAGCGTTTTCCTKCCTGCTGAACTCAACGCCGACCAAGCCGCTTTTCATCCGGGCGGGATGGCCACCACGTGCTTCGATCCATTCCCGGATTTTATCATGATCTTTCATTGCGGATGTGCCCATCATTGCCTCCCTGCCGATGGGTTGTATTTTCAACGGGTAATAACTCTTTGGAAATGAATTGGTTCCACGTGCCGATCACGGTATGCGTTTGAGCCCTTGATCAATCGCTGGAATGTTCAGCTAAGCCGCGAAATTGCCGGTCTGGAAGCTCTCGCTGCCCGGCTGGGAATCGATTAGCTGATGACGGATGTGACGTGGAGCCTGCCCCGTGCCGCAGCATGAGGCTGAAGCACTGATCTCCGACAACCAGCTGAGGAAGGCATCAGCTGAGATCATCGCATCGAACGCGTCGGCCGCCTTGCTGCGATAGCGCTCTTCGTGGCGCAGCAGGAAGAAGGGACGGGGCAGGGGCGGTATATTCACCTCGGTGAGAAGACCGTTGTGCAACTTCATAGCAACCGTGCTGCGCGACATCAGCGTCGGTAGCCATCGCCATCAACCACCTGCGGCAGGGCTGCCTTTTAATCTCGGCTGGTGGAATTGTACATTCCCGATCGGCGTCTATGCCGTTGCGACGCTGCGGCTGTCCAGCATCTTTCCGTTGTTGGCACTCGCAAGCTTCAGAGAGGGTCTGGTCGCAGCCCTTGCCGCAATCTGGATCGTCGTCGCGATCCGCACATGCTGCGGCGCTTATAACGGCTCTCTATTCGTCGATCCCGGCCGGGAGAGCTGACGGTAACCTACACAACGGTTTCAATCATTCGTTATTTTGAGAATGCCCGTCAGCATTGCATACTTGGCGCGGGGCTGGAAAGGAGGATGCACATGAAACGCTACACACTTTCGATGATTGGTCTGGCGATCGTGACTGCCATCATCGCCAATCCGGGCATCGCACTTGCCTGCAACAAGCTGATCGGTACCTAAGCCGATACCGCCCACCTCTTTCTTGAAGGCGCAGTTTCGGCTGCGTCTTTTTTTATATTTTTCCTTTCCCATGCTGCAGCGCACCCTAACTGCGACTGCATGACAGAGTTTCTTGACAATATCCGTGCTGAAGGCGTCTGGCTGCCGGACTGGCTTGCGAGCGTCATCATCTTCGCAGTCGTCATCTCGTTGACGCTCTTTGCGCATCGCATTCTCTTTCGCTTGCTGACCCGCCTGGTCAAGGACCAGGATCTCTTCTGGCGCTCGCTCGTCTCGCGCCTGAAGCGGGTTGTACGGCTTGCCATGCTGGTGGCCGCCCTTTCCTTCGGGGCGACCATTGCGCCGCTGACGGACATGCAGTCGGCAACTGTCCGGCATATCCTGCTTATCTTCTTCATCATCCTTGTGGCCTGGATGGCCAAAACCGCCAAGCATATCTGGATGACGGTCTATCTCAGGCGCTTCAAGCTCGATGCGGAAGACAATCTTCTGGCGCGAAAGCATGTAACACAGACGCGCATCATGGAGCGTGTCGTCGATCTTCTGATCGTTCTCGTGGCGATATCGGCCTGCATGATGAGTTTCGATGCAGTCCGGCAATATGGCGTCAGCCTGCTCGCCTCGGCCGGCGTTGCCGGTATCGTCGTCGGCCTCGCACTGCAGCCGGTGCTGAAGAACCTGTTTGCCGGCATCCAGCTTGCCATTACCCAGCCGATCCGCATCGACGATGCACTGTTGGTCGAAGGCGAGTGGGGCAGGGTGGAAGAAATCACCTCCACCTATGTCGTGGTGCAATTATGGGACTGGCGGCGGCTGATCCTGCCGCTCAGCTACTTCATCGAAAACCCGTTTCAGAACTGGACGCGCGAAAGCTCGGCGTTGATCGGCACTGTGATGATTTATCTCGACTACAGTGTGCCCGTCGATGCGATCCGCAGGAAGGTGGAGGAGATTGCGCAAGGTTCGAAGCTCTGGGATCGCCGCGTCGTCAATATTGCCGTAACGGATTTCCGCGAAGCGGTGATGGAAATCCGTATTCTGGTGTCGGCATCAAATTCCGGCCGCACCTTCGATCTGCGCTGCGAGGTGCGCGAGAAGTTGATCGATTTCATCCAGAGCGAATATCCGGCGGCCCTGCCGCGCATGCGTGCGGTGATGAACGAGCCGCCCGCCCGTGCCCGGCGCGAGGCGGCGGAGTAGGCCCTATCGCGTCGGGGCTTCCACGTCGCCTTCCACCGGCGTCGTGGCAATGGGCGACTGCGCATCACCTGAGGCGACAGCCGCGGGCAAAGGCACCTGGCGCTTGCGTTCACGGATCAGCGTCAGCAGGCCCGAGCAGATGATGAGCACGATGCCAAGGGCCATCGGCAGATCGACACTATCGTCGAAGAAGAGATAGCCGAAGGCAATCGCCCAGATCATCTGGCTGTATTGCGGTGTCGCGATCAGCGTTGCGGGGGCGAGTCGTGCGGCGGTCATCAGCATTACGTTACCGGCTGCGCCGAGCAGGCCGTAGCTTGCAAGGAAGAGCCATTGCTGCGGGCTTGGCACGACCACCTGTGAGAGCATGAGCAGGCCGCTGACGATAAGGGTGCCGAGCAGYGAGGCGCCATAAAGCGACAGGCGTTTTTCGGCGGGCCCGAGCTTTCGAAGGATGACGATGGCAATGGCGGCTGAGATCGCGCCGATGGTCGCCGCCAGATGGCCGACGGACAGTTCGCGGAAACCCGGCCTGAGAACCACGAGCACACCCAGGAAACCGACGATGACGGCGGCCCAACGCTGCCAGCGTACATCTTC
>NZ_JBFUBG010000183.1:0-4566 GCF_056405875.1 Rhizobium sp. P1_E6
CTCCAAAGAGAGTGGAGTCGGCGGGAACCTGAATAATCTGTCTCGTCATTGTAGGGCTCCTTGTTGCGATATGGGCCGTCGCCGGCATGCCCGCGTGGTGTTTCACACTCTCGCCGCATGCCAAAAGGACAAATTTCCCTCAAAAATGGCCATCGCAATAAAGGTTCGCAAAAGGGGACTTATTGCGGACATTTCATGCAGTTGCGGAGAAAACCCTGACGGTATCGTGAATTCACGTTACCGCTCTGGTCCCATGCTTTGGGGTCCAATCCGTCCTACACCTGGAGCTCCTGCCGGCCAAAATCGCCGCTTGCTGGATCCATCACCCAGAGCTCGCCGGTCGAAATGTCAAACCAGGCGCCATGCAGCTGCAATTGCCCTTCTGTTTCCCGCTTCCGGATTTCGGGAAAGCTGCGCAGATTGGTGAGGGAGTTTCGTATGGATACCCGCTCCAACGCCGTCTGGCGCTCGGCAGGCGTCATCACCTCGTTGCTTTGGATCTGCTTCGCCGCTGATTTGACGAGCGACATCCAGCGGCCGATGAAATTGCCTGGCGAAAGCGGCTCCGCATTCGGATCGAGTGCCGCCTTGACGCCGCCACAGCGACCATGACCCAGAACGACAATATCCGTCACATTGAGTGCGAGCACTGCGAATTCGAGTGCCGATGACGTTGCATGCAGTTGCCCGTCCGGCTCGTAAGGGGGCACCATGTTGGCGACATTGMGGATGACGAAGAGCTCGCCAGGGCCTGCGTCGAAGATCGTCTCGGGTGCAGAACGGGAGTCCGAACAGGCGATCACGAGGGTCTTGGGGCTTTGCCCTTCTTCTGCAAGGCTGCGATAGCGCTCGCGTTCAAAATGACCACTCATGAAATTGCGATAGCCGTTTAAAAGAGAGGAAGGAAAGTTCTGCATTCCATCGGTTCCCGTGTCGCTGATCATGAAAAGGTGCACCCGCCAGCGCGGCGTGAAGAGCGGAGCGATTGAGCGGATGTCGGAGCGGGTGATCGCTGTGCTTTTTCTTGCCGCTCGTTTGGAGCACATGATCAGGCGACCAGCGCCAGCAGTCGATCGATGCTCTTTTTTGCGTCGCCGTAGAACATGCGTGTGTTGTCCTTGAAGAAGAGCGGGTTTTCGATGCCGGAATAACCGGTCCCCTGGCCTCGTTTGGAGACGAAGACCTGTTTTGCCCTCCAGACTTCGAGAACGGGCATGCCGGCGATGGGGGAGTTGGGGTCTTCCTGTGCGGCGGGATTGACGATGTCGTTGGAGCCGATGACGATGACGACGTCGGTCTCGTGGAAGTCGTCGTTGATCTCGTCCATTTCGAGCACGATGTCATAGGGCACCTTGGCCTCGGCCAGCAGCACGTTCATGTGGCCTGGCAGTCGTCCGGCGACCGGATGGATGGCGAAGCGGACGGTCTTGCCGGCTGCCCTGAGCTTGCGGGTGAGTTCGGAGACGGCCTGCTGGGCCTGGGCGACCGCCATGCCATAACCCGGCACGATGATGACGCTGTCGGCATCGTTGAGGGCGGAAGCGACGCCATCGGCATCGATGGCGATCTGCTCGCCTGATATCTCCATGGCCGGGCCAGCGGTTGCGCCGAAGCCGCCGAGGATGACGGAGACGAAGGAACGGTTCATCGCCTTGCACATGATGTAGGAGAGGATGGCGCCCGAGGAGCCGACCAGGGCGCCGGTGACGATGAGAAGATCGTTGCCGAGGGTAAAGCCGATCGCCGCCGCCGCCCAGCCGGAATAGGAGTTCAGCATGGAGACGACGACGGGCATGTCGGCGCCGCCGATGCCCATGATCAGGTGATAGCCGATGAAGAAGGCAAGCACCGTCATCGAGATCAGTGCCCAGGCATTGCCACTGTTGGCATAGACGATGAGCAGAGCGAAGGAGAGAATGGCCGCGCCGGCATTGAGCACATGGCCGCCCGGCAGCTTCCTGGCCTTGCCGTCCACCTTGCCGGCAAGCTTGCCGAAGGCGATGACCGAACCGGTGAAGGTGACGGCGCCGATGAAGATGCCGACAAAGACCTCGACCTTCATGATCGCAAGCTCGACCGGGCTCTTGTGGGCAAGGATGCCGGCAAAGCCACCAAGGGCTGCCCGGGCCGTCTCGTCCATGGCGGCGATACGGGCCGCCTCGAGATGGGCGTTGAAGCCGATGAAGACGGCGGCCAGGCCGACGAAGGAATGGAGGGCTGCGACAAGCTGCGGCATCTCGGTCATCTGCACCCGGCTTGCGACCATGGTGCCGAGGAGCGCGCCGCCGGCGATCACGGCGAGGACGACGAGCCAGGAGCTGGTGCTCTTGCCGATCTCTGTACCGACGGCCTCGGACGCGAGGATCTGGGATCCGAGAACCTGGGGTCCAAAGACCGTGACGAAGACGGCAAGCGCCATGCCGGCCATGCCGTACCAGACGGCGCGCTTGGCGCTTTCCTGACCGGAGAGCCCGCCGAGCGAGAGGATGAAGAGAACGGCGGCGCAAACATAGGCGGCCGAAACGATACCGATGGTCATGATTATTCCCCCTTATGGCCGCTCAGGACCTCTGGAACATGGCGAGCATGCGCCGTGTCACCAGGAAGCCGCCGACGATATTGATGGTGGCGATCAGCACCGAGAAGGCTGCCAGCACTTCCACCAGGAGTTCGCTTGAGCCAATCTGCAAGAGCGCGCCGAGGATGACGATGCCGGAGATGGCGTTCGTCACCGCCATCAGCGGCGTGTGCAGCGAATGCGAGACGTTCCAGATCACCTGGAAGCCGATGAAGCAGGCGAGCATGAAGACCACGAAATGGCTCATGAAGCTTTCCGGGGCATAGGCGCCGACGAGCAACAGCAGCGCCGTGCCGGCGACAAGCAGCAGGCCCTGGTTGCGGGTCTGCGCCTTGAAGGCGGCGCTCTCTTGCGCCCGCTTCTCCTCGGGCGTCGGCTCCTTCACCTTCTCCCTGGGCTTGCTGGCGGCAATCGCCTGGATCTTCGGCGGTGGCGGCGGATAGGTGATGGTCCCCTCAAAGGTGACGGTCGCACCACGGATGACATCGTCTTCCATGTTGTGGACGAGCCTGCCGTCCTTGCCCGGCGTCAGGTCGGCCATCATGTGGCGGATATTGTTGGCATAGAGCGTCGAGGCCTGGGCTGCCATGCGGCTCGGGAAATCCGTATAGCCGACCACCACGACGCCGTTGTCGGACACGACCTTCTGGTCGGCGACGGTCAGATCGCAATTGCCGCCGCGCTCGGCGGCAAGGTCGATGATGACGGAGCCGGGCTTCATGGCCGCCACCATGTCGGCGAACCAGAGTTTTGGCGCATCGCGGCCGGGGATCAGCGCGGTGGTGATGACGATGTCGATCTGCGGCGCCAGCTCACGGAACTTGGCGAGCTGCTTGTCGCGGAATTCCGGCGAGGAGGGAGCCGCATAGCCGCCGGTCGCAGCACCGTCTGTCGCCTGGTCGGCAAAGTCGAGATAGACGAACTCGGCGCCCATGCTTTCGATCTGCTCGGCCACTTCCGGGCGCACGTCGAAGGCATAGGTGACGGCGCCGAGCGCGGTCGCCGTGCCGATCGCCGCCAGGCCAGCGACACCGGCGCCGATGACCAGGACCTTTGCCGGCGGCACCTTGCCGGCGGCCGTCACCTGGCCGGTGAAGAAGCGCCCGAAATTGTTGCCGGCCTCGATCACCGCCCGGTAGCCGGCGATATTGGCCATGGACGACAGCGCATCCATCTTCTGGGCGCGGGAAATGCGCGGCACCATGTCCATGGCGATGACATTGGCGCCCCTGCGCCTTGCCTGTTCCAGAAGCTCCCGGTTCTGGGCCGGATAGAAGAAGGAGATCAGCGTCTGGCCGGCGCGAAGCTGCTCGACCTCGGAAGGCTCCGGTGCCCGCACCTTGGCGATGACGTCGCAGCGCGCGTAAAGCTCGACAGCGCTCGAAACCACTGTCACGCCTGCCGCGCGATAGGCATCGTCCGAAAAGCCCGCCCCCTCACCTGCCCCAGCCTCGATCAGACAATCATGGCCAAGCTTGCCAAGATGAAACGCACTCTCTGGCGTCAGCGATGCACGTCGCYCATTTTCGGAAACTTCTTTCAGCGCACCAAGTTTCATGTCGGCTGCCCCTTCAATAAAAACGGCCGATTGAGCGCCGCTGCGGTTAAACGGTGATAGTTGCGATCGCGTTCGACGATCAGGCGAGATGGGACGGGCTCGTCCCATTGGCCGTTGTCCTCACGCAGCCTCGCCAATCGTGGCGAGGCTGCGTCCTGCTTGCTTGGGAGGCAGGCGACCTGACGGAAATTTCAGCCCGAGAGCCTGAAGATCCCCTCGCGGCTCGATCAGACGGGCGCTGGAATAACTCGCTTTTCAATCAGGCTCGTAAAGTGCTCCTTGAACATGTCTTCCGTGTCGATACAGTCTGAAAAGCCGTGTTTGCGCGCCTTGATCGTGCTGGTGATGTTGTCGTAGGGGGTCTTCAGGACGAGATCGCCGAAGTTCCAGTTTGCGATTTCGTCGTATCCGTAAGGCGCAAGACCATGAT
>NZ_JBFUBG010000184.1:0-4456 GCF_056405875.1 Rhizobium sp. P1_E6
GTGCTACAGCTGATGGGTGCTACAGCTGATGGACGACCTTCGCACCGCCGATGTCGACTTCCTGACGATCGGCCAGTATCTGCAGCCGACCCGCAAGCACCACAAGGTCGAAAGCTTCGTCACGCCGGAAGAGTTCAAGTCCTATGAGACAGTCGCCTACACCAAGGGCTTCCTGATGGTGGCTTCCAGCCCGCTCACCCGCTCCTCGCACCATGCCGGCGATGACTTCGCGCGTCTGAAGATCGCTCGCGAGAAGAAGCTACTCATATAGTGCGGTCGTCTCCGCTTGCCGCTCTACCAACCCACAAGGGGCTCATTGAATGCGGCCTTCCCGGGGACCAATCCGAAAACGCCGCCAGACAAAGTCTGACGGCGTTCATAACATTCACGGGGTCTAGCTTGTCGTCGATAAAATGGCGCCGAGCCGACGTACGGTAGATCGAGCAAACCGTCAGGGGGCCGTGCAGTCGAGATGCTGATCTGGTTCCTGGCCTTTATAGATCAACGGGTAACCGATTGTGATTCCGGGCAAATACTGGCCGATGCGGTGGCTTTGGAATCTTTTCCGGTGATCGGACCGTAATGGCCTCTGACTTCAATCGGCCATGACGGAGGAGACGAGACCGAGTTTTTCTCCGACACGCTTCGCCGTTTCGATACGGGCGGCGGTGAGCGCGGCGACAGCGTCGCGTTGTCTCTCCAGGATATGGGGCGGTGACCGTTCAGGCGTRCCACTATCGAAGGGCGGCTCGGGTTGATACTGCATATAGAGCTGAATCTGTTTGGCGACATCGTCCCCACGCGCCATTGCGGCGAGGCGCAGCGCACCATCGATGCCTGAGGTCACTCCGGCCGCGAATATCCAATTGCCGTCGATGACGACGCGCTCGTTAACGGGAATGGCGCCCAAAAGCGGAAGCACCTCCATGGATGCCCAGTGGGTTGTCGCCCGGCGTCCCTTCAAAAGGCCAGCGGCGCCGGCCAAGAGCGCGCCGGTGCAAACCGAAAACACATAGGTCGCTTCGGCTGTCTGTCGGCGAATAAAACCCAGGACTTCTTCGTCCTCCATCAAATTCTGCTGCCCCGGGCCGCCGGGGATATGCAGGATGTCCAGCTTTGGCATGTCGCGCAGCGTGGTGGTGGGATAGAGCGGCAGCCCGTGGAAATCTTTCACCACTTCCATCTTTTTTGCTCCGATATGGACTGTAGCGTTCGGAATAGCGGAAAGGACTTCATAGGGACCGGTCAGGTCGATCTGATCAAAGCGGTCGAATATCAGCGAGCCGATATGCAGGTGCTGATCCGGTGCAAACCTCATATGTTTCTTCCTTTGAGCGTTTGTTGCCAACAGGGCTTCTTCCGGCCATGCCGGCAGATGATGTTGGCAACTGGCTTAAATCGTAACGTGTTTGTCGGTTGGGAATGGGAAAGCGTGTCATCGATGCCGCGCTGGGCAATCGGCGAGTTGGACAATGCGCAGAGATTGGTTCTGTTGCCGGCTATCCCATGGCCAACGGCAGCCTGCCAAACTGGACAGCATTGTCGATCAACCGATTCGCGAAACCCCATTCATTATCGTACCAGGCATAGACGGTGGCGTGCTCACCACCGCCGATGACTTTGGTGAGTGTCGTATCAAAAATCGCCGAGGCGGAATTATGGATGAAGTCGCTGGAGACCAGCGGCAGATCACTGATGGTCAGCAGTCCCTTCAGCGGCCCTTCGCTGGCGGCAGACCGCATTAACGCGTTGATCTCGTCGGCGGAAGTTGGACGCCCGCAGGTAAAGCTTACGACCAACAGACAGACGTCGATGGTCGGAACGCGGATCGAAAATCCATCCAATCGACCTTCAAGTTCTGGCAGGACGAGGCCGATTGCCGACGCTGCGCCGGTCTTGGTCGGGATAATGGATGCCATGGCAGAGCGGGCGCGGCGCGGATCGGGATGATAGACGTCCGTTAAAACCTGGTCGTTGGTGACGGCATGTACCGTCGTCATGTTGCCCGCAACGATACCGATAGCGTCGTTCAGGGGCTTTGCGATTGTTGCCAGGCAGTTCGTCGTGCAGGATCCAATCGCAATGATACGATGGGTATCCTTCAGGGCATCGTCATTGACGCCATAAACGATGGTTGCATCAATATCGCTGCCTGCAGGCGCCGAGATAATCACGCGCTTTGCGCCCGCGGTCAGATGAGCCGACGCGGCCGCACGGTTTGCGAATATTCCGGTGCATTCGAGAACGAGATCAACATCCAGCTCCCCCCATGGCAGCTTCGCCGGATCGCGTTCCGCTAGAACCTTGATCGGATCGCCGTTGACCACAAGCACTCCATCGGCAACCGAGATGTCAGCCGGAAACTTGCCATGGGTCGTGTCGAATGCTGTCAAATGCGCGTTGATCTCAGCGCTCGCAAGATCGTTGATGGCGACAATTTCGATCGCCTCACGCTTATTGCTTTCGTAGAGCGCCCTAAGTGCGTTTCTCCCAATGCGGCCATAGCCGTTGATCGCAACTCTCAAAACCATCATACACCTCGTTTTTAGACCGCGGCAGATTACGGTTGGGTGATCGTTCGACAAATGACAAATTTCCCTCATTTTCGGTTAGGCACGCCAACGCCGGCAACTGTTTCCAGCAGTTGAGCTCGCTCAACTTCCTGACGACCGGGCAGTCATCTACCGTAGACCGCTGTGTGGCCTCTTTGGTTTTCAGATCTTGAAACGGCTACTGGCAAGCAGATGATTGGTTACGGCGGATCAGGGCATGACCCTGAAGATGAGAGGAAAAAAGCCGGCATCAAAGTGCCGGCCTGGGTGCGGGCTAGGATTTCTCGTGCCCTGCGAGCGCTTCCATGTCCGCTTCGCTCAGCCTGTCGCTCGCCGCATTGCGTTGGTGCCAATAAGGATAAGGGAGAGGGCTTTTGCTGACGTTATCGAGAAGTTGGCGCTCGTCTGTAGAAAGTCTCAGTTCGGCTGCCCCCAGATTATCCTGGAACTGCGCTTCCGTTCGACCCCCGATGACGATCGAGGTAACTGCCTTACGGCCGATCAGCCAGGACAATGYGGCCTGCGCCGGCGAGACCCCTTTATTTTCGGCAATCGAGACGAGGGTTTCGACGATGTTCCAGAGACGGTTTTCATCCCGGATCGGCGGTTCAGTCCAACCGGCGAATTGGCGACTATCTTCGGGTGCTGCCTGGTTGCGGCGATGCTTGCCGGATAGCAGCCCGCCTGCGAGGGGGCTCCAGACAAGGACACCAAGGCCCTGATCGACTGCAACGGGCAGCAACTCATGCTCGGCGTCACGTGATTCCAGGCTATAGTGGATCTGTTGGCAGACGAACCGTTGGCGCATTTCGCGTTCGCTGACCCCAAGTGCCTTGACGATATGCCAGCCCGAGAAATTTGAGCAGCCAACGTATCGGACCTTGCCCTGCCGGACGAGCGTATCGAGTGCTTCCATGGTTTCTTCGAGGGGAGTATGGCCGTCCCAATGATGCAACTGATAGAGATCGATGACGTCCGTCTTCAGGCGGCGCAGGCTGGCCTCACAGGCTTCGATGAGGTGATAGCGGGAGTTGCCGGCATTGTTCACACCGTTGCCCATCGGGTAACGCGCCTTCGTTGCGATGAGGACGCCGTCTTTTTGCTTACCCCTCAGAATTTCACCGACGATTTCTTCGGACCGGCCATCGGAATAGGCATCGGCCGTGTCGAGCAGATTGACTCCCTTATCGATGCAGAGATCGACGAGGCGTCTGGCTTCGGAGACATCAAGAGCCCCGGTTTTCTGCGCCCAGCCAGCGCCGCCGAAGGTCATGGTCCCCATTGTGATTGTCGAAATTTTCAGACCTGAGCGGCCAAGCTGACGGTATTCCATTCGTCTCCTCCTTGATAAACTGGTGTTTGGTTGATTGATTGCCCGCAGCGACGGGGCGTGCAGTCCTGAACGGGATGAGGAAGGCGCAATGCCTCGATGGGCGCCGCTTGCGGCGCGGCCTATGGTAATGCGCTCACTCACGGGGAGGGTCCCTACGCGCTGGGCCGAACCGCTCGATTGGCGCAAAATTGTGCGTAGGGCGCCTCGAAGAATTCAATGATCGTGCCCCAGGGATCCATGCAGTAGACGAGACGCATGTTCTGTTCGGGGTAGAGCTGCCATTTCTTCGACAATACTTTGCCGCCGTTTTGCGTGATTAGGTCGGCTGTCACGTCAATGTCTGCAGTGGTCAGACAGATGTGAAAGATCCCGGATCGCGAAAAGTCGAAGGTGTTTTCAGGGACGTGTGTCTCCGGTTTTATGAATTGGAACATCTCAATTCCCACACCGCAGGCCGTCGTCAGATGGGCGATCCTGACTTTGCCGAAAGCGTCACCGAAAATGTCCTTGACGATGGCGCCGAGGTGACTTCCGTCGTCGCGTACCTCAGCCGGCTCGGCGAGGACGAAAC
>NZ_JBFUBG010000185.1:0-4454 GCF_056405875.1 Rhizobium sp. P1_E6
ATACGAACTCAGTTCTTCGTAAAGATATAATCCGTTTCCTATACGAACTCAGTTCTTCGTAAAGATATAATCCGTTTCCTGGCGCAGCACTTCACCGGGACGCAATACCGCGTTCGGAAAGTCCTGATGATTGATGGCATCGGGCCAGATCTGCGTTTCCAGGCAGAAGCCGGCGAAGGGACTGTATCTGCGGCCATCGAGACCCGGCACCGGCACGCCGAGCTTGAAGCCGGCATAGAACTGCACGCCCGGCTCTGTCGTACGCACTTCCAGCGACACGCCGGAATGCAGGCTGCGGGCAAGTACGACGGAGCGCTTGGCTGTGCGCTCGCTCGAAAAGCAGAAATTGTGGTCGTAGAGCGCTTGCTCTTGACCGGCAAAACGCTTCATCGGCGCCATCGCACGGAAATCGAATGCGGTGCCCTCGACGGAGCGGATCTCGCCGGTCGGTATCTGCCTTTCATTGGTCGGCAGATAGTGATCGGCGGCGATCATGATGTCGTGCGCCAGCGCATCCTCCCGGCCATCGAGATTGAAATAGGAATGCTGACAGACATTGGCGATCGTCGGCTGGTCCGTTGTCGTCTCGTAGGTGACAGAAAGCTCGCCATCGCCATGCACGCGATAGGTCGCCTGGATCGTGCAGTTGCCCGGATAACCGGCACGGCCATCGGGATCGACGATCTTCAGCACCACGCGGTCGGTCTCATGCTCGACGACCGTCCAGACAAGCGTGCCGATATTATTGCTGCCGCCGTGAAGATGTGTGACGCCCTTCTCGTTAAGTTCGAGCTGGTAGTCCTTGCCGTCGAGCGTGAACTTGCCGTCGCCAATACGGTTGGCACAGCGTCCCGGCGTCGCGCCGAAGAAAGGCGAATGAGCGAGATAGCTTGCGAAATCCTCGAAGCCGAGCACCAGCGGTGCGTCATGACCCTCCAGCCTGATATCCTGGATAACTGCACCCCAGCTCAACACCTTGACCGTCAATCCGCCACCGCGGATGACGACGCGATGGACGGTCTCGCCGTCCTTCGTCTGTCCGAAAACTTCCCGTTCCAACTTGTCCGCCATGATCGACGCTCACTCCATCCCTAGAATTCAGGAACCGGAACCTGCCCCCATTTCCTGCAAACCGCAACCGGGCAAACCGGAAAACAAAACGCCGTCACAGAAATGCGACGGCGTTATTTGTAAGCCCGCCCGATGACGCTCAGATGCCCGAGCCGATCTCTTCGATATCGTAGGACGTCGTCTGGTAGATCTCGTTGATCCAGTTGCCGAAAAGCAAATGCGCGTGGCTGCGCCAGCGGTTCTGTGGCGCAAGAGTGGAATCGTTATGCGGGAAGTAGTTGTGCGGCATCTTGATCGGCACGCCGGCATTCACGTCGCGGAAATATTCGTCCGAAAGCGATGTGGAATCATATTCGACATGGTTGAAGATATAGAGCCGCCGGCCCTTCGCCTCGTGCACGAGACAGACGCCCATCTCGCTGGATTCCATCAGGATCTCAAGACCATCGACCTTCTCGATGTCGGCCCGGCGCACCTCGGTCCAGCGCGACACAGGAACCTCGAAATTATCAGAGAAACCATTGAGATAGACAGATGAGGGCTTGAGATTGCTGTGGCGGTAAACGCCGAAGGCCTTTTCCTTCAGCTCATATTTCGGCACACCGTGAAAATGATAGATCCCCGCCATCGCACCCCAGCAGACATTCATGGTCGAATGCACATTCGTCTGGGTCCAGTCGAAAATCTGCTGCATTTCCTTCCAATAGGTAACATCCTCGTAGGGCAGCGTCTCGATCGGCGCGCCCGTGATGATGAAACCGTCGAACTTGCGGTGCTTCACTTCCTCCCAGGTCTGGTAGAAGGCGAGCAGATGTTCTTCAGACGTATTCTTGGCCTTGTGGTTGCCGACGCGGATCAGCGAGAATTCCACCTGCAGCGGCGACGCGCCCACAAGGCGCGCCATCTGCACCTCGGTCTTGATCTTGTTCGGCATGAGGTTGAGCAGCCCGATCTGCAAGGGACGGATATCCTGGCGGATCGCCACCGTTTCGGTCATCACCCGCACGCCCTCGTTCACGAGGGTTTCGAAGGMGGGCAGCGTGTCGGGGATCTTGATGGGCATTGCGGTCAACTCGATCAAAATAAAAAACCGGCGGCGAAAGAATCGCTACCGGTCCGCACGCGGCCCTTTAGCGATTTATTTAACGTGGCTGCAAGCCGGCCGGCCAAATCACCACGAGGCACCTTAAATAGCGCCAGTCTCGTTGCGAATCAACTGTCAATGCAGATAGCTGCAAAAGCCATCACGCTTTCTTTATGGGTGGTGGAATCTGTTGATGGACCAGTAACGCCCCCATGTTATTAATGTAAGGATGGGCGGATTTGGAAAGTTGTAATGGCAAATGACGTTGAAAGGGGGAGGGGCATCCAGAGTCAGGACCGGGTAGGGTATGATCTCAGCCTGACATATCGACTTGGAGTGATGTTCTCCGCATTCTGGAATTCTGAGGTTCGTGGCAGGGTGCTGCTGCTTGCGATAACGCTCGTCGTCATCATCCTGGCAACCGCCTATGGACAGGTGATCCTCAATGAGTGGAATGCGCCCTTCTATGATTCCCTCGAACGCCGTGACCTTGGCGAATTCTTCAAGCAGCTCGAAGTCTTCGCGATGATTGCCGGCGCTCTGCTGCTGCTCAACGTGTTGCAGGCCTGGCTGAACCAGATGACCGCGCTCTATATGCGCGAAGGCCTCTCGCGCGATCTCGTCGATCAATGGCTGAAGCGCAAACGCGCCCTCAAGCTTTCCACCATCGGCATCATCGGCGTAAACCCCGACCAACGCCTGCATGAGGATTCGCGGAATCTGGCGGAAAGCACGACCGGGCTTGTGCTCGGACTGCTGCAGTCGACCATCCTGCTCGTCAGCTTCATCGGCGTGCTATGGGAGCTTTCGAGCGGCTTCATCTTCCATATCAGCGGCTATAACTTCACCATTCCCGGCTATATGGTCTGGGCAGCAATCTTCTACGCCGCATCAGCCTCGCTATTGAGCCAGGTCGTCGGCCGCAAGCTCGTCAAACTCAATGCCGACCGGTTCTCGAAGGAGGCCGAACTGCGCTTCGCGCTGATGCATGCCAATGAGAACATGCCGGCGATCACAGTGGCGCGCGGAGAGGAGAATGAGCGCAAGCGCATCAACGGCGATATCACCAATGTTCTTGCCGTCATCAAGCGGCTGGCCATAGCCAATACCAACCTGACCTGGGTTTCGGCAGGGTACGGCTGGCTGGTCATCGTCATCCCGATTATCGTCGCAGCCCCAGCCTATTTTTCTGGCGGGCTGACCTTCGGCCAGTTGATGATGTCGGTCGGCGCCTTCAATCAGGTCAATACAGCGCTGCGCTGGTACGTCGCCAACTTCGGCCCGATTGCCGAATGGCGCGCCACGCTGATGCGCGTCACCGATTTCCGTCAGGCGTTGCTGGAGATGGACGATGGCTTCGATCTGAAAGACACCATTGTTTATGAGGAAACCGCGCCGGATACGCTGACGCTGAAGAATGTCGTCATCCTCGCCAAGCTTGGCGAAGACATCGAGGATTGCGGCGGCTTCCGGATGCGCGAGGCGGATGTGACGATCAAGGCCGGCGAAAAGGTCATGATCAACGGCGATCACAGCGTGAACCGCCGCCTGCTCTTCCAGGCCATGGCCGGCCTCTGGCCATGTGGCAAAGGCACAATGGGCCTACCGCCCATTGCCGACATGCTGTTCATCCCGCAGGTCGCCTACGTGCCGGGCGGCACGCTGCGCGAGGCAATTTCCTTCCCCCAAAAACCCGAGGCCTATGACAAGGCGACCGTCGAGGCCGCACTTGAGGCTGCCGGCCTGCATTCGCTGATCGCCCGCCTCGACAGCCGCGCGCGCTGGGACAAGCTTCTCGATGCCGATGAGCAAAAGGCCATCGGCTTTGCTCGCCTGCTTCTCGTCAAGCCGCGCTGGGCCGTTTTCGATGAAGTGCTCGAAGGCATGGAGCCGGAATGGCAGCGCACGATGACGAAGCTGCTCGCCACCATGCCGGACACCGGCATGATCTATATCGGCCGCTCGGAAACCTATCTGGAAGCGCTGCACCCGCGCACCCTGCACCTGCAGGCACTGCCCTCGAAATCGGACGAAGAATCGGCAACTTCGGTTCCCGGATCGAGCGCCGCGGCAGCTGCCGCCCCGGCGCTCTAGGCTCCAGACTCAATCAGGCCCACCAAATGACGATGGCGGCGATGTAGCAAGTTGCCGCGAAGTTGAGCATGAGCTTGTCATATCGAGTTGCGACACGCCTCCAGTCCTTGAGGCGACAGAAAGCACGTTCGATGATATTTCTCCGGCGGTAGGCGACGGGGTCGAACGGTTTGATCTGCTTTCGGGTTGGATTGTTGGGAATGAC